>NZ_JBEYWO010000017.1:0-219409 GCF_040644455.1 Streptomyces sp. NPDC046977 | reverse complement strand
CCGGCGCGCCCGCCCCCCCCCCCGGCGGGCCGCGGGCGCCGCGGCGGGCGCGCCGGCGGCCCGCCGCGCCCGCCCGGCCCCCGCCCCCCCCCCCCCCCCGGGCGGGGTCGGCGGGGACCCAAGGGCTCAGGAACCCAGCGTCCACTTCTGGTTCGCGCCGCCGGTGCACGTCCACAACTGGAGCCGGGTGCCGTTGGCGGAGTTGTTGCCCGTCACGTCCAGGCACTTGTTCGCCTGCGGGTTGACGATGTCGTGGGCGGCGGACAGGACCCACTTCTGGTTGGTGCCGCCCGCGCAGTCCCACAGCTGGAGCTGGGAGCCGTCGGCGGTGCCGAAGTCCTTGACGTCCAGGCACTTGCCGAGGGCGCGCAGGGTGCCGTCCGCGGCGGCCGTCCACTGCTGGGCGGCCGAGCCGTTGCAGTCGTAGAGCTGGACCGGAGTGCCGTTGGCCGGGTTGGCGCCGGCGACGTCGACGCACTTGCCGGCCAGGCCGGTGATGCGCCCGGTGCCGCCCCCGCCGGAACCGCCGTCGGAGGTGGTGACGCGTACGTAGTCGACGACGAGTTGCTGCGGGAAGGAGGTGCTGCCGTCCGGGTCGCCCGGCCAGTAGCCGCCCACCGCGAGGTTGAGGATGACGAAGAACGGCTTGTTGAACACCCACTGCCGACCGCCGAGGTCCGCGGGGGTGCGGCGCTGGTAGACGGTGCCGTCGACCGACCAGCTGATGGAGTCCGGGCTCCAGTCGATGGCGAAGGTGTGGAAGGCGTCGGCGAAGGCCTGGCCGCCCGGGAGGGTGTAGCCGGCGCCGATGCCGCCGGACCCGGAGTATCCGGGACCGTGGAGCGTGCCGTGCACGGAGCCGGGCTCGAAGCCGACGTTCTCCATGATGTCGATCTCGCCGCTGGCGGGCCATCCGATGTCGCCGATGTTGCTGCCCAGCATCCAGAACGCGGGCCACATGCCCTGGCCGCGGGGGAGCTTCATCCGGGTCTCGACATGACCGTAGGTGGTGGTGAAGCGGCCGGAGGTGTTCAGCCGGGCCGAGGTGTACTGGCAACTGCCGTACCAGCACTGGTAGCCGGCGGGGTTCTCCTTGCGGGCGGTGATGACGAGATGACCCTGGCCGTCGAGGGCGGCGTTGCGGTTGCCCGCGGTGTAGTACTGCCGCTCGTGGTTGTTGACGTTGTCGCCGGTCTCGATCTGCCACTTGCCGCCGTCGACGCCGCTGCCGGCCGCGCCGTCGAACTCGTCCGCGAAGGTGGTGACGGCCGCCGCGGCGGCGGGTGCCGCCGCCGGGGCGCCGCTCGCGGGGCCCGTGGTCGTGAGGGCGGCCAGCGCGAGCAGGCCGGTGATGCCTGCGGCGAGCAGGCCGCGGGCGCGGGGGCGCCGGCGGGGGCGTGGGGGGACTGTGTTCACGCGCGATGCCTTTCGTGGGGGGCATGTACCTGACATGTGAACGGTCGCGGGAGGGGCCTCGCGCCGTGGTCATGGGGGACGCGTACGGCCCATCCGCCTTTGTTCAAGGCTTAGTTCACGCCGTGATTGAACTGCCGGGTCAAGAGCCCGTCAAGAGGTCTGGACCAAGAAGAAGGCCCGCGCGGGAATCCCCGCGCGGGCCCGCCCCGCACCGCTACCCTGTCCCGCCGCACGCCGCGGCGGCCGTCCGTCAGGTGCCGGGCTTGCGCCCGTACACGTAGACGTCGTCACCGGTCTTGAGCATGCTCCAGTACTTCTTCGCGTCCGCCGAGCGCATGTTCACGCAGCCGTGCGAACCCGGCGGGGACCACACACTCCCCGCGATCGAGTGGAACGCCTCGCCGCCGTCGAAGAACTGGCTGTACGGCATCGCGACGTGGTAGATCGTCGAGTAGTGGTTGATGTGCCGCCAGTAGATCTTCTTCAGGCCGGTCCGCGTCTCGTAGCCGTTGCGGCCCGTCCGGACCGGCACCGGCCCGAACTTGAGGGTCTTGCCGTCCTGGATCCAGCTCAGCTGCCGGGTCAGGTCGACGCAGGCGATGCGCCCCTTGTTCGTGGGGCACTTGCCCGCCTTGTTCGGCGTCCGGCCCGCCGCCTTCTGGGCGTTCATGATCTTCATGACACCCCAGGTCACCGGCCCCGCGTAGCCCGCGTTCGGGTAGATGCCCTTCTTCGTCTGGAACGCGCGTATCGCGTTGCAGTCCGCCGACGACTGCTTCCCGTCCACGGGCCGCCCGAGGAACTTCTCCACTTCCTTCTGGTACGGCCCCTTGCTCGCCGTGCACTTCGAGGCGGCGTGCGCCGTGCCGCCCCCCGCGACGACCGGAGTCACCGCCATCACGGCCACCGCGAGGACCGCTCCCGCGCGCCGTCCCGCTGACAATCCCGCTCCCATGGTTCCCCTTCCCCGCCCGGCCGCCGTGCGACGGCCTCACTCCCTAGGACATCCGGGAGCGGCGGGAGGTTGCGGTGACGGGACGGCGCACATCGTCAACTGCGCTACGGAATCAGCGGGTTGAGGATCCCTCCAGCGCCTCGCGCACCGTGCGCACCGCCCGCTCCGTGTCCTCGCGGGTGATCTCCAGGTGGAACACGAAGCGCAGCCGGCCCGGGTAGGCGGCGCACAGCACCCCGCGCTCCGCGAGGCGTGCCCGTACCTCGTCGGCGGTCAGCCCCGGCGCGGGCTCGGCGAAGACCATGTTGGTCTGCGCGGGTTCGACCTCCAGGGCGGCAACGTCCTTGAGGCCCTCCGCGAACAGCGCGGCATGCGCGTGGTCGTCGGCCAGTCGCGGCACGTGGTGCTCCAGGGCGTACAGGGCCCCCGCCGCCACCACACCGGCCTGCCGCATCCCGCCGCCCAGCGCCTTGCGCCAGCGCAGGGCGCGTGCGACGAACTCCCGGGAGCCCAGCAGCGTGGAACCGACCGGGGCGCCGAGGCCCTTGCTGAAGCACACCGAGACGCTGTCGAAGTTCCCCGCGATCAGCCGCGCCTGCTCGAACGGGTCGCCGCCCGCTGCCACCGCCGCGTTGAACAGCCGCGCCCCGTCCAAGTGGGTGGCCAGCCCGTGCTCCCGGGCGAGACCGGTGGCCGTGCGCAGGTAGTCCAGCGGGACGGGCCGGCCGCCGATGGTGTTCTCCAGGCAGAGCAGACGCGTGCGCGGGAAGTGCGGGTCGTCCGGCTTGACCGCCGCCGCGATGTCCGCCGGGTCCAGCGTGCCGTCCGCCCGGTGCGGCAGCGGATTCGGCTGGATGCCGCCCAGCACGGCCGCGCCGCCGCCCTCCCAGCGGTAGACGTGGGCCGACTGCCCGGCGATGTACTCGTCCCCGCGACCGCAGTGGGTCAGCAGCGCGCAGAGGTTGCTCTGCGTGCCGGAGGACACGAACAGCGCGGCCTCGAAACCCAGGCGCTCCGCGATCCGCTCCTGGAGGGCGTTGACGGTGGGGTCCTCCTTGAAGACGTCGTCCCCCACCGGGGCGTCGGCCATCGCCCGGCGCATGGCCTCGCCGGGCCGGGTGACGGTGTCGCTGCGCAGGTCCAGGACACGGGCGGGGGCTTCGTCGCCGGACGCGCCGACGTCTGCGGCGGTGGCGGGGGCATCGGTGGCATCGGTAGTGCGCATGCCCTCACCCTGCCACGCCCGCCCGGGCGACCCGCGGCCGGTACGATCGCGGGGTGAACCCCTACTGGCACGCCGTCCTGCCGCCCCTGTGCGCCTGACCGGGCGCACTCACTGACGGCCTGATCTCCCCCAGCTACCGCTGGGAGGTGCCCCCACCCCAGCTACCGCTGGGAGGTGCCCCCACCCCGGCTGGCGCTGGGGTGCACTCCGCCGGCCTTCGGTCCGGGGGAGTTCATGGGACGACACGACCGGGACCCGTCGCAGACCCGCGCCCCCGGCGAGCCGCGCGCCGCCCGGGGCCGCGACAGTGCGCCCGCTGCGAATCCGCTCCTTCCGATTCGTGACGAAAGGCCACCGCCGTGCCCGAACTCCCTCCCGTCGCTTCCGCACGCCCGCTCACGGCCCGACCGCCCGCCGCCCGCTCCCGGTTCACCCAGGGCGCCCTGCCGATCCTGACCGCAGCGCTGCTGTGGGGCACCACCGGGACCGCCGCATCCTTCGCGCCCACCGGCGCCGCGCCCGCGGCGGTCGGCGGCGCGGGTCTCGTCCTCGGCGGCCTGCTCCTGCTGGCCGGTGCCCGCGGCGCCGCGGCGCTGCTGCGCTCCACCGCGCCGGGCCGCCGCCCGCTGCTCGCCGTCGGCGCCCTCGCCGTGGCCGGGTATCCGCTCGCGTTCTACCCGGCGGTCGCCCGCACGGGCGTGGCCGTCGCCACCGTGATCGCGCTCGGCAGCGCGCCGGTCTTCACCGGGTTGCTGGCCTGGGCGGCCCGCGTCGTCCACCGGCCGGACCCGCGCTGGACCGCCGCCACCGCGGCAGCGGTCCTCGGCTGCGCGCTGCTCGTCCTGGGCGGGGGCGGCACGGACACGGCCGAACGCACCGATCCCACGGGCGTCGCCCTCGCCGCGCTGGCCGGGCTGTCGTACGCGCTCTACTCGCTCGTCGGCGGCCACCTCATCGGGGAGGGCCACGCCCCCGGCGCGGTGATGGGCGTCCTCTTCGGCGCGGCCGGGGCGCTCACGCTGCCGGTCGTCCTCGCCTCGGGAGCGGCGGCGTGGCTGCCGACCGCGCGCGGTGCCGCCGTCGTCCTGCACCTCGCGCTGCTGACGACGTTCCTCGCCTACCGCCTCTTCGGCCACGGTCTGCGCCGCACGCCTGCCGCCGCGGCGACCACCCTCACGCTCGCCGAGCCCGCGGTCGCCGCCCTGCTCGGCGTCGCCGTCCTGGGCGAGCGCCTCACGCCGCTGTCCTGGACGGGTCTCGGCGTGCTCGGACTGGCCCTTGCGGCCCTCTCCCGCGGGGTCAGGAGGAGTGCTGGAGCGCCTGCGGCCCGGAGTACAGCGCCTTGAACGGGTGGCCCGACGGCGCGCCGCCCGCCTTGCGCGACAGCGGCAGCCACAGGGACAGGTTCAGGCTCGTGCGGTCGAACACCTTGTGCGCGCCGAGCTCGGCGGCGGCGCGGGCCGCCTCGGCCGAGTCGAGGTGTTCCAGCGCGGCGAGGGCCGCGTGCACGGCGGCCCTGTCCGACGTGGACTCCGCGGCGCGCACGCGGAACAGGCCCATCTGCCGCTCGTCCGGCGCGCGCAGCAGCCAGACACTCGCCAGTCCCTGCCCGGCGGCCTCCTCGAGAACGGCGGGCCACACACGTTCCAGGACCCCGGCGTCGTCCGCCTGCCCGGCCCACGACCAGCGCTCCAGCCGGCTCACGTGGTGCGTCGTGGCGAGCGGCGTGAGGTCGTGGGCGCCGACGACCCGCCAGACGCGGCGGTCGACATGGCTGAAGAACGGCCGGCTCCAGAACGGGACCCCCGGCTCCAGTTCGAGCTGCTCGGTGAAACGCACATAGGCGACGGCGTTCTCCCAGGTGTCGAAGACGTAGCGGCCGCCGACCTGGTTGACGCCGAGTTCCTCGTCCCTGCGCAGGGGCACGTACTTGTGGTGCATGCCGGGGCGGTCGTCCATGGCGGGACGGTCGCCCTCCGCCAGGCCGTCGATCTCCTGGGCCGACAGGTGGCCGGGCAGGTCGAAGTCGGACGTGAAGGCGGCCTCGGCGGCGATCGGTCCGGTGGGGTGGTCGCGGATGTCCATGAGTGTCCTTTCACGTCTCGCCCGGACGCGCCGGGGGCGGTCGGGCGGCCCCTTCCGAGGCGCCGCCGCGCCTCACATCGCCGTCGGCGGAAGGTCGTCGTCCTCCACGCGCTCGCCCTCCGCCTGGGAAGGGGTGGTGTGGGGGACGTCGGGGTGGATCTCCATGGTGCTGCGCTCGGCGGGGTCGTACTCCCGCTCGCCCTCCGCCTGGGACGGCGTCTGGAGGTAGACGCGGGGATCGGTGTCGGAAGCTCGGGAGCTGCTCATGACGCTCCTCCTTCGCTTGATCCCTCCATCGTGCTCCTTCAGGCGCGACGGGGCGAAACCAGCAGGAAGGCGGCCCGGCCGCCGCGGTCGCGGTGGAGCGTGCACTGCCAGCCGTGGGGTTCGAGCAGCGCGCGGCACCGATCGAGCGCGGGCCCGGCCGGCTCGTCCCCCGGAGAGGGCCAGGAGACCTCGGCGACGCCGTCCTGCGCGGCGGCCGGGGCCACCGCGTAGCCGGACCGCGTGGGGCGGCCGGAGCCGTCGCGGGCTGACGGCGGGAGGCCCGCGGCCTCCAGCGCGAGGGCGACGGCGTGGACGTGGCGGTCGCGTTCCCAGGGCGCGGGGCTGCCGGTGTCGCCGTCCTGCAGGACGCGCCGGATCTCCAGCAGGCCGGACCAGGCCGCGGCGACCTCCGCCGCACGCGAACCGGCACCGCCCCCGGCACCGGGGCCGTGCCCGTCGTCCGCGAGGAAACCGGACGCGCCGGACGCCTGCCGCGCCGGCTCCGGCGTTGTCTCCGGCTCCTGCGACGGGAGCTTGGTGCGGGCGAGTTCGGCGCGGACACGCAGACCCTCCGGGGTGAGGTAGTGGCCGCCGGTGCGCCCGTACCGCACCGCGAGGCCCTGCTTGGCCAGCGCCGTGCAGGTCGCCTCCCGCGCGCCCAGCAGCCCCGTGTTGACGTCGGATTCCAGGAGGGCTGTGCGCTGCGCGGCGGTCAGGGGCATGAACCGCAGCCTATGTGCCCCGCGCCGGACCCGGGAATGCCCTACACTCGAAATTCGAGCAGCTGTTCGAACGGAAGGGCGGAGGCGGGCAAGACCATGGTCGAACCGGAGCGGTACCAGGACCAGGACCCGGGTCCCTGCGTGCTCTACATCCGCTGCGGCGGCACGGACCCCGCGACACTCGCCGCCCTCGCCGGACTGGTAGGCCAGTTCACCCCGGTCGTGCGCGTCGAGCGGCCGGACGCGGTCGTGGCCGACGTACGCCCCGCGGTGGGCTTCTACGGGCTGCTGCCGGAACAGCTCGCCTTCATGATCAGCACCCGGGCCTCCGCGCTGTACGACGTGGGCCTCACGATCGGTGTCGCCGGCAGCCGCACGGTGGCGTACATCGCCGCGTCCGACGTCCTGGGCGGCCGCATCCGGGTCGTGGACTCCGATCCGGACGCCGTCGCCGACTTCCTGCGCCCCCAGCCCGTCGCGGCCCTGCCCGGGATCACCGCCGGTGCCGTGCGCGCACTGGTCGCGGCCGGACTGGGCACGGTCGGCCGGGTGGCCGCCGCGCCGCCCGCCGAGGTGCAGCGGATCCTCGGCGCCGGCCCCGGGCGCGCGGTGTGGGACCGCGCCCACGGCGTCGACGCGGGCCCCCTCGTCCCCGAGTCGCCGCCCGGCTCACTGGCCGCCGACCGCCTCTTCACGGCCGACGCCACCGACCGGGGCGCGCTGAGCCGGGCCGTGATCGAACTCGGCCTCGGCCTCGGCGAGCGGCTGCGCGCCACCGCCCGTACGGCGACCGGCCTCACCCTCACCGTCCGGCTGGGCGGCGGGTCCTCCGTCAGCCGCAGCCGTACGCTGCCCGCCGCCACCTCCGACCCGGGCGAGCTCGCGGAGGCCGCCTTCGCGATGCACGAGGCACTGGGCGCGCACCAGGCCCCCGTGCGCGCGGTGGCGCTGCGCGCCGAGGGGCTGTCGGCCGCCGCCGCCACCGTGCCCGCCCGCCCGGTGCCCGCGGGCGCCGGAAGAGGCCGTTCCGTACTCCCGTCGACCTTCGCGGTGCACCCCGTTCAGGAGGAGCGCCGGATGTCCTCCTGAGCCACCGCCTCCAGCAGCGCGGCCATCAGCTCGCGGCCGTCGAGCGGCCGCGGCTGCGGGGACCGCCGGGCCCGGGCCATCTCCGCGAAGCACGGATCGCAGACGGCCAGCGGGAGGTGCGGGATGCCGCAGTCGCGGACGGTGTCGTCCCCCCGCCCGCAGACATCGCAACGCCACAATGCCGCCACATGTTCGATGGTGCCCGGTCGGAGCGCTTCGCAACCGGGTGCGACCGGCCCGCGACGCGACGTCAACCACCGCCGCGCCGCGGGCCGTTGCTCACAGCCGGCGCTGTCGCACGGTCACCCGTCGCCGATCACACGCCGTGTGTGCGCCCGCAGCGCGCACGCCACCATCCCGTCCGGGGTGTGCCGCAGCTGCGGCACAGTCGCCGGGTGGTGCCCGGAGATCAGGTCGACGATGCGGTACGCGGCCTCCTCGTCCTCCGCCGCTATGCACACCAGCACCGTGCCGTGCCCCGTCCCGGGTGTGGCGTCCGTTCCCTGTGCCATGCGTCCCCTCCGTCCGTCTCGGTCTGCCGCCGTCACGGTGGACGCGTCGGAAGACTGCCGCGCCGGTGCGCCGGTTCTGCTGCCGCCGGGCGTTCACCCGCACGAAGCACCGCGAGGTGCACGGGGCTTACGATGAGTGGCCGTGTCGGTGCACAGCCGTCCCCGGAGAGGAAGTCTTGGCCAAGCAACGGATTCCGGTCGTCGTCCTCGCGGGATTCCTCGGTTCGGGAAAGACCACGCTCCTCAACCACCTGCTGCGCTCCAGCGGCGGGACCCGCATCGGCGCGATCGTCAACGACTTCGGCAGCATCAATATCGACGCCCTGTCGGTGGCGGGCCAGGTGGACTCGATGGTCGCCCTCGACAACGGCTGCCTGTGCTGCGCCGTCGACGCCACCGAGATGGACGACATGCTCGCCCGGCTCGCCCGGCCCCAGGCCCGGATCGACGTCATCGTCATCGAGGCCAGCGGGCTCGCCGAACCGCAGGGCATGATCCGGCTGCTCCTGGCCAGCACGAACACCGCCATCACCTACGGCGGCCTCGTGGAGGTCGTCGACGCGGCCGAGTTCGAGGCGGTGCGGGCCCGCCATCCCGAACTGGACCGCCATGTGCGGGCGGCCGACCTCGTCGTCCTCAACAAGACCGACCGCGTGGACGCGGAGGCGCTCGGCCGGGTCCGCGCCGCCCTCACCGCCCTCGCCCCGGACACCCCGCTGGTCGAGGCCGCCCACGGCCGCGTCCGGCCCGACCTGCTCTTCGACCCGCGACCCCGCCCGGCGGACGACGCGCCCGCGCGTCAGCTCTCCTTCGAGGAACTGTCCGCAGACCACGCGGACCACGCTGACGGCGACCACGGCGACCACGAGGGCCATCTCCACGCCGCGTACGAGAGCGTCGAGTTCACCTCCGAGGCGCCCCTGCACCCGCGCCGCCTGTCCGAGTTCCTCGACACCCGTCCCGCCGGGCTGTTCCGCATGAAGGGCTTCGTCCGCTTCGCCGCTCCCGGCCACCCGCAGAAGTTCACGCTGCACGCGGTGGGCGGCTTCCTGCGCTTCACGTCCTCCGCCTGGGCCCGCGGGGAGTCCCGGGCCACCCGCCTGGTCATGATCGGCTCCGGCCTGGACGCCGAGGGGCTGCGCAAGCGGCTCGACGACTGCGTGGCCGGCCCGGCGGCCGAGATCCCGGAGGACGCCATGCTCGGCGTCCTGCGCTACCTGCGGCCCTGAGACCGCCGCCGGCGAGCCTCCCGGGTGGCCCCGCCCCCGCACAGCACGGCGGCCCCGAGCGGGATCACCGGCAGGAGGATGCCGAGCGCCCAGGTCAGGACGCTGTGATCGGTGGCCACATGCGTACCCCACCATGTGTGCACCACGGACACGACCTCCCCGGGCCTGCCCTGGTAGCGGACCATCACCGGGCTGTGCGACACGGCCGGGTGCGCCTCCGTGCCGATCGGCCGCCCGGTGCACTCCGTCGGCGCCCGCCCCCGCTCCCCGATGCGTTTCTCGCACTCCAGGAGCACCACGTGCTCCTCGCGGCCCAGTGCCCCGACGTCGAACGCCCCATGGGCCGCCGTGAACGCCGCCACCGCCAGCAGCAGCACGGTGAGCAGCGACCACACCAGGCAGACGGCCCTCGTGCTGCCACGCCTGCGCCGCTTCGCGAGCACACCCTCAGCGTAGGCGGTACGCCCGGCCCCGGCGTCAGAGGAACCCGACGACCAGCCGCACCCCGTCGCCGCCGAAACGCCCCGCCATCGCCCGCATCACGGCGAAGACATGCGGCCAGTGCGACTCCTCGCCCAGCACCACGCCCGCGGTCAGCGGTTCGTAGTGGCAGGTCCCCGTCGGGACGGACCACTCGGTGCTCCGGTCCTCGCGCAGCCCCGGCGGCGGCGGACCCGTGACCGCGAGGACGTCCGCGGGCCACTCGGCCGGAACCAGCCACTGTTGGAGCGAGCGCGGCGGGGCGGTCTGCGTCCAGGTCAGCCGCCCCGCGAAATGACCAGGGGCGGCGGTGGGCGGCAGAGCCTCCAGTTCGGACCACGTGACCCAGGAGGCGTCGTCCAGTTCGAGGCCGTCGGCTCCGCGCAGGGAGGGCGCGAGTCCGCCGGACAGGTCGTCGGGCAGTCCGCGTCCCGCGGCGAGGGGCCGGTACCCGGCACGGTTGCGGACGCCGAACAGCAGGCCGAAGGCCGCGTAGTCCTGCTCGTCGTACAGCGGCCACAGGTCCATGGCCATGACCCATGGCTCACCGTCGTAGTCGTCGGTGCCCGCCTTGGGGTGCCGGAATTCGATACCGCCGTGGATGTCCGTGCTCATGGTGCGCACCGTAGCGCCGGGGCGGGCCGGGGCGCGCGGCGATATCGCGCGGGCGCGCGTCAGCGGCCGCGCAGGGCGCCGGCCGTCGTGCCGGCGCGTTCGCGCAGCAGCACCCGCAGGGTGTTGGCGTGCTCGTAGCCGACCCTGCGGGCGACGGCCTCCACGGGGAGGCCGGTGGTGCGCAGCAGGTGCGAGGCCTGCTCCACGCGCAGGTCCTGGACGAAGCGGACGGGGGAGACGCCGAGCACGCGGCGCACCGCGCGCTGGAGTGTGCGTTCCCCGACGCCGAGCGCCCGTGCGGCCTCGGCGATGGCGATCGGCTCGTCGAGCCGGTCCCGCACCCACCGCTCGAAGGCGGCGACGACCGGGTCGCTCTGGGCCAGCGCGCTGGGAATGATGTACGCGGACTGGGACGGCCGGTGGTCGACGACGAGGTAGCGGGCGACGAGGTCGGCCAGCGCCGGGCTGCTCATGCGGACGATGGCCAGCGCCAGGTCGACGTGGCCGAAGGCGGCGCCCGCGGTGGTCACACCCTCGCATGTGGTGACCATACGGGTCTCGTCCACCGTGACGGCCGGGTAGCGCTGCCGGAAGACCGGCGCGAGCCACCAGCTGGTGGTGGCGCGCAGCCCGTCCAGGACGCCGGACTCCGCGAGCAGGAACGTCCCCGTGCACGCCGAGGCGATCGGCACGCCCTCCCGCCGGGTACGGGCCACCAGCCGCCGCACCGGCGCCGTGCCGTCCCCCGCCACCCGTTCCAGCAGGGCGTCCGGACGGCGCTCCGCGAGGGCCGGTACGAGCAGCAGGTCCGCCCCCGCGGCCGCCGCGACCGGCGCCGCGGCGACGGTGTGACCGGCCCCGGTGCGCACACGGCGGCGGAAGCCGACGGTCGTCACGTTCCACTCCGGCGGCGGCTGCGGCAGCTCCCCGCGCATGGCGTTGGCCGCTTGGAGGACGTCGAGGATCGCGGAGAGCCCCGAGTCGAAGACCCCGTCGTACACCACCACGGCTATGTCCATGACGGGAATGCTATCGAACACGCCGTTTCCGACACTGGGGGGAGACGTCCGGCGCCCCTAGCGTTCTCGGTGTTCGGCGCACTTCCCGTCAGAAACCCAGGAACCCAGGAACCCAGGAACCCAGAAACTCAGAAACCCAGGAACCCAGGAACCCACGAATCGGAGCACGTGATGACGAAGATCGGTCTGCTGGTCCGCATCGAGGCCAGGCCCGAGCACGCCGCCGAGGTCGAGACGATGCTGCGCGACGCGTTGGAGCTCGCCCGGGCGGAGCAGGGGACGGTCACCTGGTTCTCGTTCCGTGAGAGCCCGACCGTCTTCGGGGTCTTCGACTCCTTCGAGGACGAGACGGGGCGCACCGCGCACCTCGAGGGGCGCATCGCCGAAGCCCTTCAGGAGGCCGCGGCCGGTTCCAGGCTGGCGTCCCCGCCCGACATCCGCCGGGTCGACGTGCTTGCGGCCAAGCTGCCCTGACCCCTCGCAGGACCGTCCACCGTCCACCGTCCACCGTTCGCCGCTCCCGGACGCCGGGAAGGAGCAGGCCATGACCAGGACCACGGTCGTCAATCTCAAGGGGCACCGCGACGACCCCGCCTACGCGGACGTCGTCTATGTCGGCCGCCCCGCCCACCGCGGCGGCTGGCACCTGCCGGGATCCCCGCTGGCCAGCCCCTTCCGGCCGGGTCCGGACGGCACGCGGGAGGAGGTCCTGGACATGTATCGGGACCACCTGCTGTCGCGGCCCGACCTGCTCGCGCTGCTGCCCGCCCTGCGCGGCCGGCGGCTGGGCTGCTGGTGCGTGCCCGAGCCGTGCCACGCCCAGGTCATCGCGGAACTGGCCGACCGCGACTGACGGTTGGCGCGGGCGCGCCGGTCATGTCCCGATCCGTGGGTCACGTGTCCTCATGGACCCGGGCCGGCGCGCCCCGTGCGACGCAGACTGGAGCTGTCGGTGCCCCGGACCTGCGCGGGGCGACACCACGAACTTCCTGGAGACACGCCATGGCCGAGATCATCGCGGACGTCGAGGTACCCGAGACCCGACTGGTGCACGACGCCACCGAGCTCGTGCGGGACGCCGCGTCGCCGGTCGTCTTCCACCACTCGCGCCGGGTCTTCTTCTGGGCCTCGCTGCGCGGCCGCCTGCGCGGCTGGGACTACGACCCGGAACTGCTCTACGTCGGGGCCCTCTTCCACGACCTCGGGCTGACCGAGAGGTTCGCACGGACGGACCAGCGCTTCGAGATCGACGGGGCCGACGAGGCCCGCCGCTTCCTGCTGGAGCACGGGGTCGACAAGAGCCGCGCCCGCCTGGTGTGGGAGGGGATCGCACTGCACACCACGCCGGAGATCCCCTGGCACATGGCGCCGGAGGTCGCCCTGGTCACCTCGGGGGTCGAGGTGGACGTCCTCGGCATCGGCTACGACGAGATCTCCGCGGAGCAGCGGGAGGCGGTCGTCGCCGTGCACCCGCGCCCCGACTTCAAGAACAACATCCTGAAGGAGTTCACCCACGGCATCGCGCCGCGCCCGGACACCACCTTCGGCAACGTCAAGGCCGACGTCCTGGAGCGGTTCGTGCCGGGCTTCGTCCGCGGCAACTTCGTGGACACCATCCTGGAGTCGCCCTGGCCCGAGTGAGCCCGGCGGCCCCGCCCGGCGGCTCAACCCCGTTCGGGCGAGGACCCGTTGGGGAGGGTGGTACGGAAGCGGTCGCGGTAGCTGCCCGGGCTGACGCCCAGCCTGCGGCGGAAGGCGCGCCGCATCGTCTCCTCCGACCGGAACCCGCTGCGCCGGGCGACGGTGACGAGGGCGTCGTTGCCCGCCTCCAGCAGTGCCTGGGCGGCCTCCACCCGGACGCGTTCCACGTACTCCGCCGCGGTGCCGCCGGTCTCGCCGCGGAAGAGCCGGGTCAGATGACGCGGTGACACCCCCGCCCGCGCGGCGAGCGCCGGCAGGCTGTGGTCGCCCACCGGATCGGCCGCCACCTCGTCGAGCACGTCGCGCAGCACCGAGTGCGCGGTGTTCCTCGACGTCTGGCGGACGCTGAACTGTGACTGCCCGCCGGGCCGCGCCATGAAGACCACCAGGTACTTGGCGACGGCCCGGGCGAGCTCCGGCCCGTGGTCGGACTCCACGAGCGCCAGCGCCAGGTCGATACCCGCGGTGATCCCCGCCGAGGTGATGAAGCGGCCGTCGCGGACGAAGATCGCGTCGGAGTCCACCTCGACGGCGGGGTAGCGCGCGGCCAGATCGGCCGCGAGCCGCCAGTGCGTCGCGGCCCGGCGCCCGTCCAGCAGCCCGGTCGCCGCCAGCGGGAACGCCCCGGCGCACACGGCGGCGACGGTGCGGGAGTTCTCCGCGAGCCGGGTGACGGCCTCGACGAGCGGGGCGTCGGAGACCGCCGCCCACCAGTCCGACCGGCCGGGCACGACGAGGGTGTCCACGGCGAAGTCCACCGCGTCCAGCGCCATGTCGGGCACCAGCGGCAGCCCGGCCGTGCTGGTCACCGGCTTGCCGTCGAGCGAGGCCGTGTACGTCCGGTAGCCCGCGCCGTGGTCGTTGGCCACGGTGTAGACCTCCAGCGGCCCGGCGACGTCCATCAGCTGCACCCCGTCGAAGAGCACGACCAGGACGCGGTGCGGTGCCGTCCGGTCGGGGGACGTGGTGCCGGTGTTCACGCCGAATGCCTCTCTGCCGCTCGCTCCGGGCCCGGAGGTGCCGGACCGCGGGGGTCGCGACCATCATCACCCGGCGGCCGGTCCGGCGGCCGGGGCGGTTGCCGTCACACCGGCTGGGCGTGCCCGTTGGCCGTGACGGGGCGGTGGAGCGGCGCCAGGCACCGGGTGGTGACCACGCGGTGGGTGTGCTCGTCGTCGTGGATGGCGGTCGAGCCGGCGAGCCGGCGCACGATGTCCAGTCCGCGCCCGTGCTCGTCCGCGGGCGTGCCGTCGGCCGGTCCGGGCGTCACCGGCCTGCTGTCACCGGTGTCGGTCACGGTGATCACCAGCCCCCGCCCGCAGATGGTCAGCCGTACCGACATCTCGGCACGGCCGTGCCGCGCCGCGTTGGCGGCGAGTTCGTCGACGATCAGCTCGGCGCAGTCCCGGTCCTCCGCGGCCAGACCCCACATCACCAGCATCTCGGCGGTGAAGTGCCGGGCGGTGCTCACGTAGGCCGGTTCGGCCGGCTGCACCAGTTCCGCCGATTGTGTGGAGAGGATGTCTGCGGACATGACCCCGGCCCTTCAGCGATCGAGATCCGCGCTCCCCACGACGGCGGGGGAGTGCCGCCCACGCCGGGCGTGTGTCGCGCTCCGACGGATCCGGGCGGTTAGCGTGGACGGGTGCGTCTACTTGTGATGTCCGATACGCACGTGCCCAAACGTGCCAAGGCGCTGCCGTCCGAACTCGTGGACCGGATCGCGCACGCGGACGTCGTCCTCCACGCGGGCGACTGGGTGGACGAGGCGACCCTCGACCTGCTCCAGGAGCGGGCCCGGCGCGTGATCGGCGTCCACGGGAACAACGACGGCCCCGGGCTGCGCGCCCGGCTCCCGGAGGTCGCGCACGCGGAACTCGGCGGCCTGCGCTTCGCCGTCGTCCACGAGACGGGCCCCGCGCAGGGGCGCGAGCGGCGCTGCGAGGAACGGTTCCCCGGGGTGGACGTGCTCGTCTTCGGCCACAGCCACATCCCCTGGGACTCCACGGCACCCGGCGGCATGCGGCTGCTCAACCCCGGCTCCCCGACCGACCGCAGGCGGCAGCCGCACTGCACGTACCTGACCGCGGAGGTGGCGGGCGGCACGCTGACGCGGGTCGAGCTGCACCGGCTGCCGTCGCGCACCTGACCGGGCCCCCGCGCCGCCGTCAGTGCTCCAGCGCCGGACCGCCGGCCTTCCGCATACGTGCCCCGGCGGGGGCGTCGACGACCGCGGCCGGGTCCGCGACGGAGGCGACGCCGGCCGCGGGCAGCAGGGACAGCACCGCCTGCCGGTGGGCGTCGCTGGTCTCCTCGTCGTACGGGTCCGGTGTGGCCGGCACCTGCATGCGCAGCACCGGACCCGAGCCCAGCCGCGCGTAGCCGCGTCCCGGGGGGACCTGCGCGGCGGAGGTCGTTCCCTGGGGCGCGCCCAGCACGGCCTGCGTCTGCTCGGCGGTCACCGCCCCCAGCAGCACCCGTGCCCGGGTGTGCGCGACGACCACCTGCGACAGCGCGTCGGCGGTGTCCAGCTGGTCGGCGACGGCCACGGTGACCCCGGCGCCGCGCCCGTGCCGCAGCGGTACGTCCAGCAGTTCCTGGGGGTCGGGGCGGCCCTCGGCGTGCGCGAGCTGGGTCAGCGCGGTCGGCCCGTCGACGAGGATCCACAGGGGCCGCCGCACGTCGTCCGGCGCGCCCCGGCCGGCCTGCCGGGCCCGGTTGACGGCGATGAGGCGACGCTCGGTCTCGTGCGCGGCCCACTCCAGGGTGGCCAGCGCGCCGGCGAGCCCGCTCTCCACCGCCAGGACGCCGGGCCGTCCGTTCAGGCAGGCGTACTCGCCGGTCCCGCTGCCGTCGATGACCACGAGGTCGCCGTCCGGCAGGGCCTGGAGCGCGATGGAGCGCAGGAGCGTGGTGGTGCCGGTGCCGGGTCGGCCGAGCGCGAGCAGGTGCGGTTCGGCCGACCGCGGCCCGGTGCGCCACACCACCGGCGGCGCGTCGCGGACCTCCTCGCCGTCGGTGACGGGCACGGTGCGCTGCACGGCCTCGGGGTCGGTGAAGCCGAGCACGGTCTCGCCGGGCGCGGTGACGAAGCGCTGGGCGGCGATGCCGGTGGGCAGCGGGGGGAGGGCGCTGAGGGTGAGGTGGTTCTCCTCCTCGTTCCAGTCGAAGCGGTACTCCCGGCCGCGCCCGGCCTTGGCGTGCAGGACGTGTTCCACCCGGGCCCGCGACACGGCCTCCCCGTCGGTGAAGTAGGCGGGGTACTTCAGGTGCAGCCGGGTCAGCCGTCCGTCCTCGAACTCGTAGTCGTCGAAGACGTTCTCCCAGCTCCCGTCGTGCGCGTACAGCGGGCTGGGGTCGCCCGCGTCCGACAGGTAGGGCACCAGCGACTCGTACAGCGCGGTCAGCCGGTCGTTCTCCGCGCCGGTGGGACCGGTCGGCGCGGGGGTGCGGTCGCGGCCCATCCATGCCGCGGAGCCCATGAGAGCGGCGACGGCCAGGTAGGCGCCGTACGGCAGGAGCACCAGGACCAGGAAGCCCGCCCCGACGGAGGCCATCAGCGCGGGGCCGCGGCGGTCCTGCGGGGTCTTGCCCCACCAGGCCCGCAGCCAGCCGACCTGGCGGCGCATCCCGCGGGAGATCACGATCAGCGGGTGGAGCACGTCGGTGGCGCTGTCGGCGACGCCGCGGGCCATGTCGCGCCCGCGGGAGAGCGCGAGGCGGCTGCTCAGCAGAGTGGGGAGGGGGCGCCGGGCCACGAGGAGCTCCAGAGGATCGGTGCGGGACGGGAACGACAACGGGGACGGGCCCGGTGCGAAGGCGCGCCGGGCCCGGTGCGTGGACCGTGCTGTGACGGCCCGGCTAGAACTTGATCCCGCCCAGCAGGCTCGCCAGGCTCGCCCCTCCGGCCTTGATGCTCGGGGCGATGGCGGTGCCCGCGAGGTAGAAGCCGAACAGGGCGCAGACGAGTGCGTGGGAGGCCTTGAGGCCGTCCTTGCGGAAGAACAGGAAGACGATGATGCCGAGCAGGACGACGCCTGAAATGGACAGGATCATGGGGCTACTCCTGTGTGATGGGGACTGTCACCATGAGTTGTTCCAGAATTACAGTAAGTAATAAGATCTGAAAACCAGCAAATGGGTGATTTCTGGAAAAATTCCCCTGATCAGCCCTTAGGTGCGGTTTCTCCGGCGTGATCCTTGCCGGTCGTCCGGCGTGTCATGTGGCAGGCCCCGCCGACGGAGCAGTGAAGTCCCCCGAACGAGTGATCGCCGCTGTCAGGGTCCGGCCATGGCTTCCCGGATCACCCGCTCCGGTGCGTCGTGGCATGCGGTGGGTGTGAAGGTGGTTGACGCTGCATAAGGTGGATCACACGGACCCCGCGCACTCCCCCGTCCATTCGAGTGAGGAACGATGAGCGAGCCGACCCCGCAGGCCGAACCGGCGCACGACCCCGAGGTGCTGCAACTGGCGGCCAAGGTCTTCGATCTCGCCCGGCAGGGCGGAACCGAGACCCTGGTGGCCTACGTCGACGCCGGTGTGCCCGCCAACCTCACCAACGACCGGGGCGACACGCTGGTGATGCTCGCCGCGTACCACGGCCACGCCGGCACCGTCTCCGCCCTGCTGCGGCACGGCGCCGACCCCGACCGTCCCAACGACCGCGGCCAGACCCCGCTGGCCGGCGCCGTGTTCAAGGGCGAGGACGAGGTGATCCGCGCTCTGCTCGACGCCGGGGCCGACCCGGCGGCGGGCACCCCCTCGGCCATCGACACCGCCCGCATGTTCGGCAAGAACGACCTGCTGGAACTCTTCGGCGCTGCCTGATGCCGCGCGCCGCGACGACCCGACGGACCGCGAAGAGAAGTGGACCCATGACGGAAACCGACAGCTGGATCAATCCGCTGCGCGATCCATCCGACCGGCGGCTGCCCCGCATCGCGGGCCCCTCGGGCCTGGTGATCTTCGGTGTGACCGGTGACCTGTCCCGCAAGAAGCTGATGCCCGCCGTCTACGACCTCGCCAACCGCGGGCTGCTGCCGCCGGGCTTCTCGCTCGTCGGCTTCGCCCGCCGCGACTGGGCGGACGAGGACTTCGCCCAGGTCGTGCACGACGCTGTCAAGGAGCACGCGCGCACCCCGTTCCGCGAGGAGGTGTGGCAGGAACTCGCGGCCGGGATGCGCTTCGTGCCCGGTGACTTCGGCGACGACGAGGCGTTCGAGAAGCTCCGTGTCACCGTGGAGAAACTGGACGAGGCCCGGGGCACGAGCGGCAACTTCGCCTTCTATCTCTCCGTGCCGCCGAAGTTCTTCCCGCAGGTCGTGCAGCAGTTGAAGAAGCACCGGCTGTCCGAGGCCCCCGACGGCTCGTGGCGCCGGGCGGTCATCGAGAAGCCGTTCGGGCACGACCTGGCCAGCGCGCAGGAGCTCAACCGCGTGGTGCACGAGGTCTTCCCGCCCGCCCAGGTGTTCCGGATCGACCACTACCTGGGCAAGGAGACGGTCCAGAACATCCTGGCGCTGCGCTTCGCCAACACGATGTTCGAGCCGCTGTGGAACCGCAGTTACGTCGACCATGTGCAGATCACCATGGCCGAGGACATCGGCATCGGCGGACGGGCCGGGTACTACGACGGCATCGGCGCCGCGCGCGACGTCATCCAGAACCACCTGCTGCAACTCCTGGCGCTGACCACGATGGAGGAGCCCGCCGGCTTTGACGCCAAGGCCCTCCTCTGGGAGAAGCTCAAGGTGCTGCAGGCCGTGCGGCTCCCGGACGACCTCGGCAAGCACACGGTGCGCGGGCAGTACGCGCACGGGTGGCAGGGCGGCGAGGAGGTGCTCGGCTACCTGGAGGAGGAGGGCATCGACCCCGACTCCGGGACCGACACCTACGCCGCCGTCAAACTCGGCATCGACAACCGCCGCTGGGCCGGCGTCCCGTTCTACCTGCGTACCGGCAAGCGGCTCGGGCGGAGGGTCACGGAGATCGCGGTGGTCTTCCAGCGCGCCCCGCACCTGCCGTTCAGCCGTACCGACACCCAGGAGCTGGGGCAGAACGCCCTGGTCATCCGGGTGCAGCCGGACGAGGGCGTGACCGTGCGGTTCGGCTCGAAGGTGCCCGGCACCTCGATGGAGATCCGCGACGTGTCGATGGACTTCGCCTACGGCGAGTCCTTCACCGAGTCCAGCCCGGAGGCGTACGAGCGGCTCATCCTGGACGTGCTGCTCGGCGACGCGAACCTCTTCCCCCGCCCCCAGGAGGTGGAGGAGTCCTGGCGCATCCTCGACCCGGTCGAGAAGCACTGGGACACCCACGGCAAGCCCGAGCAGTACACCGCCGGGACCTGGGGTCCCCACGCGGCGGACGAGATGCTCGCACGAGACGGCAGGAGCTGGCGCCGGCCATGAACATCGACCTCACCCACACCACCTCGTCCAAGATCAACTCGGCGCTGGTGCGCGCCCGCAGGAGCGTGGGCAGTCCGGCCGTCGGCATGGTGCTGACCCTCGTCATCGTCACCGACGAGGGCAACCACTACGACGCCCTGAAGGCTGCCTCCGACGCCTCGCGCGAGCATCCCTCCCGCATCCTGGTGGTCATCAAGCGCCCCGGCCGCTCCCCGCGCGAGCGCAAGAGCGCCCGCCTGGACGCCGAGGTGCGGGTCGGCGGCGAGGCCGGCACCGGCGAGACCGTCCTGCTGCGGCTGCACGGCGAACTCGCCGACCACGCCCACAGCGTGGTGCTGCCGCTGCTGCTGCCCGACGCGCCCGTCGTCGTCTGGTGGCCGGTCGACGCCCCGGGCCACCCGGCCGAGGACCCGCTGGGCGCGCTCGCGCAGCGCCGGATCACCGACGCGTACGCGGTCGAGCGACCGCTGGAGCAGATCGACGCCCGCGCCGCCTCCTACCGGCCCGGCGACACCGACCTGTCCTGGACCCGGCTGACGCCCTGGCGGTCCATGCTGGCCGCCGCGCTCGACCAGGCCCGCGCCACCGTCACGTCCGCCGCGGTGGAGAGCGAGGCGGACAACCCCAGCGCCGAACTCCTCGCCCGCTGGCTCGGCAACCGGCTGGGGGTGCCCGTGGACCGCGTCGTCACCGACGGCCCGGTCGTCACGGCCGTACGCCTGCGGACCCCCGGCGGCGACATCCACATCGACCGCCCGGAAGGCCCGCTGGCCACCCTCTCCATCCCCGGGCAGCCCAAGCGGCATCTGGCGCTGATGGTGCGCAGCACCGCCGAGCTCATCGCCGAGGAACTGCGCCGCCTCGACCCGGACGAGATGTACGCCACGGCCCTGCGCCACACCGAGGGCGCCGAGCCTCCGCACCGCGCGAAGACCACCGCCCGCAGCACCGCGAAGCGCGCGACCCCGGCGGCACCGGAGGCCGCCAAGTAGACCGACTGCCGCAGGAGTACGCCGGGTGCCGTGCACACCGCCTCGAGTGCGACCATCGCGGCCGTGGTGAACAGCCAGCACACCACGACCGTCAGCGCCGACTGCGTGTGTGCCCGCCACCCGGCGCGCCCGCTCCTGAAGGTGAAGCGCGCGTGCAGCTCCGTCGCCAGCACGGTCGAGACCACCGTGACCACCGCGTTCGCCACCGCGAACGGCACCGGCCCGGACAGCGCGACCAGCACCCACGAGGACGCCAGGCCCACACCGCCGCCGCACAGGGTGAAGCGGGCGAAGGCGCCGAGCGTGCCCGGCTCGGCGCCCGGCTCGGCGGGGGAGTCGTCGGACGCGGGGCGGCGGCCGCGGCGGATCGGGTCCCGGCTGATGGTCTCCATGACCCGAAGGCTGCCCTTCCGTGCTGACAGGGCGCTGACCGCGCGCTGACACGCCCCTGGCGCGCGCCTGTACGCCTGCCCTGTTCGCCTCCCTCAGGCGCCGTCCGCCAGCAGCCCGTGCAGCGCGGCGAGCGCGACGGCCTCGGCCTGTTCCGCGTCCAGCGGGGCGTGCCCGGTCATCAGGCGGAAGACGAGCGGTCCGAAGAGGAGATCGGTCGCGGTGCCCGCGCTGACCCCGGGCCGGGCCCTGCCCTCGGCGACGAGGCGTTCCCACAACTGGGCCACGGCCTCGCGGCGGGCCTGGAGGAAGTAGGCGCGGAAATAGGGTGCGCCGCCGGCGTCGGTGGCGCAGGCGGCCAGCAATTGGCGGAAGACCCTGCCGCTGTCCCCGGCGAAGAACCGGCTGACGCGGCGCACCTGTTCGCGCAGATCGGCCACCGCGTCCCCGCTGTCGGGCAGTGGGATCGTGTCGGCCATCCGCCGGCCGAACGCCTCGGCGGCGACGGCGGTGCGCGAGGGCCAGTGCTTGTAGATCGTCATCTTGCTGACGCCCGACCGGGCGCTGACCGCGTCGACCGTGGCCGCCGCCAGCCCGCCCTCGGCGAGCAGGTCGGCGGCCGCGGCCAGGACCGCCTCCCGCGCCCGGACGCTGCGCGGGTGCGGCGACGGGACGGGGAGGGCGGGGTGGGGGTGCGACTCAGCCGGTGGCAGCGACATCGTCGTGATCCGTACTGACGGCGACCGGGCGCCACCGCTCCAGCTCGTCCGCCATCGAGTGGAGCTTGGCCTCGATCCGTTCGACGCTGTCCGCCCCCAACTGGAGGCGCAGCGGCGCCTTGTCGCTGCCCGCGACGTCGACGATGACGCGGGCGGCCTTCGCGGGGTCGCCGGGCTGGTTGTGGTTGTGCTCCGCGGCGGTGTCGCGCGTGCCGCCGGCGGTCGCGGCGTAGTCCTCGATCAGGGTGGCCTCGGTGTGCAGGCTCGAACGGTCGAGGAAGTCCGTGCGGAAGCGGCCCGGTTCCACGATCGTCACCTGGATGCCCAGCGGGCCGACCTCGGCGGCGAGCGCCTCCGACAGGCCCTCCACGGCGAACTTCGTGGAGGCGTAGACCCCCCAGCCGGGCGTGCTGTGGAAGCCGCCCACCGAACTGATGGTGAGGATGTGCCCCGAGCGGCGTGCGCGCATCCCGGGGAGGGCGGCGCGCAGCACGTTGAGGGTGCCGAACACATTGGTCTCGTAGACCGCCTTGGCCGCCGCGTCCGAGACCTCCTCGACCGCGCCGAGCACGCCCCGGCCCGCGTTGCTGACCAGGACGTCGATGCCGCCGAACCGCTTGGTCGCCGCCTCGACGGCTGCCCGGGCCTGCTGCTCGTCGGTGACGTCGAGCGGCAGCGCGAGGAGGGCGTCGCCCGCGTCGGGGAAGAGGGCCAGCACCGCCCGCGGATCGCGCGCGGTGGCCGCGACGACATGTCCCGACTCCAGGGCGGCGCGGGTGATCTCCGCGCCGAGGCCCCGGGAGGCACCCGTGATGAACCAGCTGCTCATGGTTGCCGCCTCTCTGCGGCCGCGGAGGTCAGACCGCCGCGGTCATTGCGTCGAACTGCGCGTCGGTCAGGGTGACTCCGGCCGCCGCGATGTTGTCCTCCAGGTGGGCGACGCGGGACGTGCCCGGGATCGGCAGCATGTTGGGCGAGCGCTTCAGCAGCCACGCGAGGGCGAGCTGCGACGGGGACGCGCCCTGGTCGGCGGCGATGCGCTCCAGGGGGCCGCCCGGCTTGGCGAGTTCGCCGGTGGCGAGCGGGAACCAGGGGATGAAGGCCATGTCGTGCCGCTCGGCGTACGCGAGGACGTCCTCGGCGGCGCGGTCGGCCAGGTTGTAGCGGTTCTGCACGGACACGATGCGTGCCGTCCGCGCGGCCTCGTCGAGGTCGGCGGTGCTGACCTCGCTGAGCCCGATGTGCTGGATCTTGCCCTCCTGCTGGAGCGCGGCGAGCTCGCCGACCTGGTCGGCGACGGGGACCTCGGGGTCGATGCGGTGCAGCTGGAGCAGGGCGATCCGCTCCACCCCGAGGTGGCGCAGGCTCAGCTCCACCTGCTGCCGCAGGTACGCCGGCCGGCCGACGGGGACCCACGCGCCCGGACCGGTCCGCACGAAGCCGACCTTCGTGGCGATCGCCAGGTCCGCGGGGTACGGGTGCAGCGCCTTGCGCAGCAGCAGGTCGGCGGTGAACGGCCCGTAGGCGTCGGCGGTGTCGATGAACGTGACGCCGAGCTCCACCGCGCGCCGCAGGACGCGTACGGCCTCCTCCGGGTCCCGCGGGTCGCCCCACACACCTTCGCCGGTGAGCTGCATGGTGCCGTAGCCCAGCCGGTGCACCGGCAGGTCGCCGCCGATGACGAAGGTGCCGGAGTCGCGGGCGCTGGTGTCCGCGCTGATCGATGTCATGAGGAACCTCCTGAGAACTGTACGTACAGTATGGATCCGGCCGCCCGCTTCCGCGACGCACGGCGGGACGGGCGTGTGAAGGACCACTCCACGTACGGGCCCACCCTCGCCCGCATCGGGGAAGCGCGGTCCCCGGGCCCTCGGGGTGAGCCGCCAGGCCGTCCAGAAGATGCCGGCCGTCCCCGCCTCCTGAGGTGCGCGCCGCACAGGGAGGGCGTCCAGCCATGGGCCGGATCCGGGGCGGCGCGCGGGGCGGGCAGGAGCCGGGGGCCCGAACGCTCGGCGGGCGCGCGGGCGCGCTGTCGGCGACAATCGCCGACAGTGACCGGTGGACCGCGGGACGAGAGGACGCACGCCATGGATCAGATGCCCGCCGCGCTGCGGCACATCAGTGACCGCGAGAAGGAGCTGTCCCGCGGGGCGAGCATCTACCACGACACCCCCGTCCGGCACACCATGGAGTTCGCGTGGGAGCCGGGCGACGGGGCGGGCCACGCGGTGCTGGCCGTGATGGGCAGCAGCGGGGCGATCCCGATCCCGGCGACCGGTCAGGACATCGCCGTGCACGACCACGAGGTCCGGGTCGTCTCGGTGCGCACCTCGTACACCCGCTCCCCGGACGAGGGCATCCCGATGCTCCACACCCGGGTGATGGTGGCCCCCGGGTCCTGATCCGCGGCCCGTCCGGCCGGTGGCCGGGTCAGTGGTCCGGGCGGGGGAACGCCATCGGGGTGTTGTACGGCGTGATGACCTGGATGGGCGAGGGCCACGCGTGCGCGGCGCCGGGCAGCGCACGGTGCGCCTGCATGACGATCTGGCAGGCGTGCCGCATGTCCTGGCGCAGGTCGTGGTGGAGCACCGCCGACAGACGGCCCTCGCGCAGCAGCCGCGAGTTGTCCTGGTCGAGGTCGTGCGCCACGAAGACCCGGCACTCGCGGCCGAGCGCGTCGAAGGCCTCCACGGTGGCCGTATTGCCGCCGCCGATCGAGTAGACCGCGCGGATCTCCGGGTCCCGGCGCAGCGCTCCGAGCACCAGCTCGCGCAACGTGTCGTCCAGGCCGTCGCTGTCCGTGATCTCCACGAGCGCGCGCTGCGGCCGCAGGGCCCGCAGCGTCGAACGGAACCCCATCTCGCGCTCCTCCTCGCCGCGGAAGAAGCCCCGGCTGATGGTCACCAGCACATTGCCGGGCCCGTCGCCGAGCCACTGCCCGACCAGATAGGCGGCCGTGGCGCCCGCCGCCCGGTTGTCGATGCCGACGTACGCCAGCCGCCCGCTCGCCGGAAGGTCCGTCACCAGCGTCACCACCGGGATGCCCGCCGCCACGAGCCGGCCGACGGCGGCCGTCACCTCGGGCACGTCCGGTGCCTTCAGCAGCACGCCCTGCGAGCCGCGCTCGGCGATCCGGTCGAGGCCCGCGACCAGTCCCGCGACCGGCCCGGTCTCCCGGAAGTGGAAGCGCGAGCGCATCACCGCGGGCCGCAGGGACGGCAGTTCGGCCTCCAGCGCGGCGCGTACCGCCGTGGAGAAGCGCTCCGGGGCCTGCATCACGATGTCGATCATGAAGGTGCGGCCGCCCAGGCGGATCTGCGCGTGCTGC
This sequence comes from Streptomyces sp. NPDC046977, assembly GCF_040644455.1. NCBI lineage: Bacteria > Bacillati > Actinomycetota > Actinomycetes > Kitasatosporales > Streptomycetaceae > Streptomyces > Streptomyces sp. NPDC046977. The sequence continues at coordinate 194,254 of NZ_JBEYWO010000017.1, read as the reverse complement.
CGCCGCAGGTCGGCGACGGCCTGGTGGACCTCGCGCGCGGTGCTCTCGCGGACCCCGCCGCGCCCGTTGAGGACGCGGTCGACGGTGGCCTCGCTGAGACCGGCCTGGCGGGCGATCTCGCGGATCGGGAAGGGGTGGCCCATGGGCTGGTTCCTGAGGGGTTTTTGATGGTTCTCTGCGGTTGATCGATGGACTGCCGTTCCTAGACTTTCAGGAAAACCCGCCCGACCCAGCCCGCTGAAAGGACCCCCGATGTCCTTCACGTCCCTCACCGCCGCGGGACCGCGGATGTGGCTGTCCGAGGACGACTGCGACCTCGACGCCCTGCGCGCACTGACCGAGCAGGCCACCGATCCTCGCGAACACCCGCACGCCGAGGCCGTCGAGCACGGCGTCCCGCTGTACGACAGCGAGCGGCTGCTCGCCCTGGCCGCCACGCCGGAAGGCCGCCGTGAGGCCCAGGCCGAGCTGGCCCGCGCCCTGATGGACGGCCCCGGGATCGTCGTGCTCCGCCGGGCCTTCCCGGGCCCGGACGTCGTCGACCGGGCCACCGAGGCCTTCGAGGGCATCATCCGCGACCAGCGCGCCGCGGGCACCGGCGGCGGCGACCACTTCGCCCGGCCCGGCGCCAACGACCGGGTCTGGAACGCCATGGAGAAGCTGGCCGTGGCCGCCCCCGCGGTCTTCGCCGCGTACTACGCCAACGAGGCCGTCGCGCTCGCCGCCGGTGCCTGGCTCGGCCCGGACCACCAGATCACCTCGCAGATCAACGTGGTCAACCCCGGCGGCGCCGCGCAGACCGTGCACCGGGACTACCACCTCGGCTTCCTGTCCGCCGAGACCGCCGCCCGGTTCCCCGCCCACGTCCACCGGCTCTCGCCCGTGCTCACCCTCCAGGGCGCCGTCGCGCACTGCGACATGCCCGTCGAGAGCGGGCCGACCCTCTACCTGCCGCACTCGCAGAAGTACGAGCCCGGCTATCTCGCCTGGCGGCTGCCGGAGTTCCGGGCGTACTTCGAGGAGCACCACGTCCAGCTGCCGTTGGCGAAGGGCGACGCCGTCTTCTTCAACCCCGCGCTGTTCCACGCGGCCGGCCACAACCGCTCCGCGGACATCCGGCGGATGGCCAACCTGCTCCAGATCTCCTCCGCCTTCGGGCGTGCCATGGAGAGCGTCGACCGCGAGGCCATGACGAACGCCGTGTACCCGGAACTGCTGCGGATGAAGGCCGCGGGTGCCGGCGGGGCCGCGCTCGACGCCGTCGTCGCGGCGTGCGCCGAGGGCTACCCCTTCCCCACGAACCTCGACCGCGACCCGCCGGTGGACGGCCTCGCCCCGCCCTCGCAGGCCGACACGCTGCGCCGCGCGCTCGGCGAGGAATGGAGCCCGGACACCCTGCGCGCCGCACTGCGGGCGGCCGCAGAGCGCCGTACGAGCCGTTAGGAGACCCGCATGGGACTGCTGCAGGACAAGATCGTCCTGGTCAACGGCGGCAGCCAGGGGGTCGGCGCCGCCGTCGCCCGGGCCGCCGCCCGCGAGGGCGCCGTCGTGACCGTCACGGGACGCAGGCCCGGGCCGGGGGAGGCGCTGGCGGCCGAACTGGCCGACGCCGGCGCCACGTCCGCGTACCTGCGCTGCGACCTGGCCGACCCGGCGCAGGCCCGCGGCTCCGTGGAGGCCGTCGTGGCCGTCCACGGCCGCGTCGACTGCCTGGTCAACGCCGCGGGGCTCACCTCGCGCGGCACCTTGCTGGACACCACCCCCGAGCTCTTCGACGCGCACATTGCCGTCAATCTGCGCGGCCCGTTCTTCGCGATGCAGGCCGCCGTCGCCGACATGGTCGCCCGTTCGGCGCCCGGCGCGATCGTCAACGTGATCTCCTCCTCCGCGCACGGCGGGCAGCCGTTCCTCGCCCCCTACGTGGCGGCGAAGGCGGGCCTGGCGGGGCTGACCCGCAACGCGGCGCACGCCCACCGCTTCGACCGCGTGCGGATCAACGGTCTCAACATCGGCTGGACCGACACCGAGGGCGAGGACGCCACACAGCGGGCCTTCCACGGGGCCGGCGACGACTGGCGCGAGGAGGCGGGCCGCCGGCTTCCCATGGGGCGGCTCGGGCGGGCCGACGAGATCGCCGACTTCGTCGTGCTGCTGCTGTCCGACCGCAGTGGTGTGGTCACAGGGTCGATCCTCGACTGGGACCAGAACGTTCTCGGCGGCCTGGACTGACCCCTCCCGCTGCGCACCCCACCGTTCACCGTCCGCTGTCCCAAGGAGCAACCACCCATGCGCATCGGCCTGATGGGCCTCGGCCGGATCGGGGCCCTCCACGCGGAGACCCTGGCCGCACTACCCGTCGTGGAGTCCCTGGTCGTCACCGACCCCGTCGCCGCCGCGGCCGAGGCCGCCGCCGTCCGGCACGGCGCCGAGGTCGCCTTTTCACCGGAGGAGGTGCTCGCCGCGGGCGTCGACGGGATCGTCGTCGCCGCCGCGACGGACGCCCACCCCCAGCTGATCCTGGCCGCGGTCAAGGCGGGCGTGCCCGTCTTCTGCGAGAAACCCGTCGCCCGCACCATCGGGGAGAGCACCGAGGTACTGCGCGCCGTCCAGGACAGCGGCGTCCCCGTGCAGATCGGCTACAACCGGCGCTTCGACGCGGGCTTCGCCGCCGCGCGGCAGGCCGTCGCCGCCGGTGAGCTGGGCCTGCTGCACACCGTCCGCTCCACCACCCTCGACCCCGAGCCGCCGCCCGCCGCCTATGTCGCCGTCTCCGGCGGCATCTTCCGCGACTGCTCGGTCCACGACTTCGACATCGTGCGCTGGGTGACCGGCCGCGAGGTCACCGAGGTGTACGCGACGGGCGGCAACCGCGGCGCCGCCTACATCGCCGCGGCCGGCGACGTCGACACCGCGGCGACCGTGCTCACGCTCGATGACGGCACACTCGCGCTGATCTCCAACAGCCGCCACAATCCGCGCGGTTACGACGTCCGGATGGAGCTGCACGGTACGAAGGACAGCATCGCGGTGGGCCTGGAGGACGGGCTGCCGCTGCGCTCCGTCGAGCCCGGCGCCCGTTTCCCCGCCGGACCGCCGCACCGCTTCTTCCTGGACCGCTTCCGCGCCGCCTACCAGGCCGAGCTGGCCGCTTTCACCGAGGTGGTGGCGGGCCGCCGGCCGTCGCCGTGTAGCGTCGCGGACGCGGTCGAAGCGGGCTGGATCGCCGAAGCCTGCACGCTGTCACTGCGCGACCGCCGACCCGTACGGATGGAAGAGGTACGTACCGCATGAGCACCGAACCCCTGCGCATCGGAGTGCTCGGCGCCGCCCGCATCGCCGGGCGCGCCATCGTCGACCCCGCCCGCATCACCGGCCACCGCCTGGTCGCCGTCGCCGCCCGCGACCGCGGCCGGGCCGAGGAGTTCGCCGCCGCCAACGGCGTCGAGCGTGTCCACGACTCCTACGCCGACCTGATCGCCGACCCCGAGATCGAGGCGATCTACAACCCGCTCGCCAACGGCCTGCACGGACCGTGGAACCTCGCCGCCATCGCGGCGGGCAAGCACGTCCTCACCGAGAAGCCCTCCGCCAGCAACCTGGAGGAGGCGATCGAGGTCCGGGACGCCGCCGCCAAGGCGGGCGTCGCCTTCATGGAGGCGTTCCACAACCTGTACCACCCCGTGGTCCGGCGCCTGCACGAGCTGCTGGAGACCGGTGAGCTCGGCGAGCTGCGGCACGTCGAGGCCACGGTGAACATCCCCGCCCCGCCGGACACCGACCCCCGCTGGTCGCTGGAGCTCGCCGGCGGCGCGATGATGGACCTCGGCTGCTACGCCCTGCACGCGCACCGCGCCCTCGCCCCCTGGGGCGGCGGGGCACCGCGCCTGGCGGCCGCCCGCGGCGGCGAGCGCGCCGGGATGCCCGGCGTGGACGAGTGGATCGAGGCCGACCTGGTCTTCCCCGGCGGTGCCACCGGCACCGCGCGCTGCAACATGGACTCCGCGACCGAGGACATGAGCATGCGCGTGGTCGGCAGCCTCGGCGAGGCGACCGTCGCCAACTTCGTCCTGCCGCACCTCGACGACCGGCTCACGGTGCGGACGGCGGACGGCGAGCGGGTGGAGGAGCTGGGCCGGCGCACCTCGTACACGTACCAGCTGGAGGCCTTCGCGAGCCTGGTGCGCGGCGGGACCCGGGTGGCCACCGACGCCGACGACGCGGTGGAGTCGATGCGGCTGATCGACGACGTCTACCGCGCGGCGGGCTTCGAGCCGCGCCCGCGCACCGCGGCCGTCACACCACCAGCGGCTGGTCCGTCGGCCTGATCGGCGCCGGCAGGCAGGTCGTCCCGCGCAGCGCGCGGTCCACGGCCGCCGCAGCCGAGCGGCCCTCGGCGATGGCCCAGACGATCAGCGACTGACCGCGCCCGGCGTCGCCCGCGACGAAGACCTTCTCCACGGTGGTGGCGAAGGCGTCGTCGCGGGCGATCCGGCCGCGCGCGTCGAGTTCCAGGCCCAGTTGCGGGACGACGCCGGTGTCGTGCTCGGGGCCCGAGAAGCCGAGGGCGAGCAGCACCAGCTGGGCCGGGACGACCCGCTCGGTGCCGGCCCGGGGACGCCGCCCGGTGGGCTCCACACCGACGAGGTGCAGCGAGGCGACATGCCCGTCGTCGTCCCCCTCGAAGCGGAACGTGGAGGCGGAGAAGACCCGGATGTCGCCCTGCGGCCCGGGCAGCGGGACGCAGCCGTGCTCGGCGGTGTCCCAGTGCTCACGGCGGCCCAGCAGCCGGGCCTCCTCGTGGGCGGGGGAGATCCGGAAGACCCGGGGGTACACCGGCCAGGGCTCGTGCTCGGGGCGGTCCCAGCCCGGCAGGGGGTTGATGTCGAGCTGGACCACGGAGGCGGCCTGCTGGCGCAGCACGGTCCCCAGGCAGTCGGCGCCGGTGTCGCCGCCGCCGACGATCACCACGTCCTTGCCCTCCGCGCTGATCGGTGACGAGGCGAGATCGCCCTCGCACACCCGGTTGGCCAGCGTCAGGTAGTCCATGGCCTGATGGATTCCCGTCAACTCGCGTCCGGGTACGGGCAGTTCGCGCCAGGCGCGGGCGCCCACCGCGAGCAGCACCGCGTCGTGCTCGGCGATCACCCGGTGTGCGTCGAGGTCGCCGCCGACCTCGGCGCCGCAGCGGAAGCGGGTGCCCTCGGCCCGCATCTGGCACAGCCGCCGGTCCAGGTGGTGCTTCTCCATCTTGAACTCCGGTATCCCGTACCGGAGGAGGCCGCCCAGCCGGTCGTCGCGCTCGTACACCGTGACCGTGTGGCCCGCCCGGGTGAGCTGCTGCGCGGCGGCCAGCCCGGCGGGCCCCGACCCGACGACGGCCACGGTGCGGCCGGTGTGCCGCTCCGGGGGGAGGGGGACGGCGAGGCCGTCGGCCCAGGCCCGGTCGGCGATCGCCACCTCGACGTTCTTGATCGTGACGGGGTCGGCGTTGATCGTGAGCACGCAGGCGCTCTCGCAGGGCGCCGGGCAGAGCCGGCCCGTGAACTCGGGGAAGTTGTTGGTGGCGTGCAGGTGCTCGCACGCCGCGGCCCAGTCCTCGCGGAAGACCAGGTCGTTCCAGTCCGGGATCATGTTCCCCAGTGGGCAGGCGGCGTGGCAGAACGGGATGCCGCAGTCCATGCACCGGCCCGCCTGGGCGGAGACGATCGGCAGCAGGCTCTGGCCCGTGTACACCTCATGCCAGTCCCGCACCCGCTCGTCCACCGGGCGCCGTTCGGGAGTACGGCGAGGGGTGGTGAGAAAGCCCTTGGGGTCCGCCATGGCCGCCTCCGGCGCGCCTGCGTGACGATCATGAAGGGCACGGTGGCCGCGTCCCCCGGCGAACCGCACCGTCCGGCCACCCTACGTCCGTTGCGTACGGATTTCGACCGGTGCGGCGGCAAGGGGACGCGGCCGGCCCGCGGGCCGGAGCGGAGCGGCTCAGGCGGCGGTGCCCACCTCCGCGGACCGCGGGTTGATCAGCACGATGTCGCAGGTCGCGTGGCGCAGCAGCGCCTGACCCGCGCTCGCGTCCATCAGCGCGGAGAGCCCGCCGTGCGTCGGGGCGCCGACGACGATGGCGCGCGCCCCGGCGGCCTCGGCGTGCTCGGCGACGAGCCGGCCGACCTCGCCGTGGCCGGTGGCGTGCCGCAGGACGTGCCCGACCGCCGGTATGCCCTGCGCGGCGAGCCGGTCCAGGTGCCCGCGTACCGCGTTCCTTGCGGACTCCAGGTCCTCGCCCTCGGTCGCCGACTCCCCGGAGACGGCGGCCTCCTCCGCGTGCACCACGTACACCGTGCGGCCGTTGAGGGTCGCCAGTCGTCCGGCGGCCTCGGCGACCCGCCCGGCGTGCGCGGAGCCGTCGACGGCCGCGACGATCGCGCCCTTGGCGGTGTCGTGCGCCACGGTTGCCTCGTGCTCGACCGGCAGCAGCGACGGCGCGGCGCCCGGCTCGGCGCCCGGCGCGACCTGCTCCGCCTGCAGCCGCTCGGACCGGCCCAGCAGTCCGTGCGCCGTGGAGAGGATCACGATGCCCAGCACGAGCGCGCCCGCGCCGATGTAGAACGGCACATGGACGTTGAAGGCCTCGACCAGCTTGCCCGCGGCGAAGGGGGCGAGGCCGCCGCCGATGAAGCGGACGAAGCCGTACGCGGCCGACGCGACGCCGCGGTCCACCGGCGACACGGTCATCACGCCCTGGGTGGTGACGGTGTTGTTGACGCCGATGAAGACACCGGCCACGATCACGCAGACGATCAGCACGGCCGGGTGGTCGGTCCAGATCGCGATGGCCAGCACGGTCAGGGCGAACAGCGCCAGGTTGGCGTACAGCGTCCTGGCGATCCCGAGGCGGGCCTGCAGCCACGGCGCGCCGAAGACGGCGAAGAGGGCGACGAGGGCGCCCCAGCCGGTGAAGACCAGGCCGAGCTGGATGGGGCCGAGGCCCATCGGGAACGGGGCGTAGCCGAGCACGGTGAAGAACGCCCAGTTGTAGCAGAGCGCGGTGAGCGACATCGTCAGCAGACCGCGGTGGCGCAGTGCCTTCAACGGCTCGGTGAGCCCGGTCCTGCGGGCCGGCAGGGGCATCGGCTCGACCAGCACCACGGTGGCGACGAGCGCGACGGACATCAGCACGGCGACGCCGAAGAACGGGCCGCGCCAGCTCACTTCGCCCAGGACGCCGCCGAGCAGCGGGCCGACCGCGATGCCGATGCCCAGCGCGGTCTCGTAGAGGATGATCGCGCCGGCGAAGCCGCCGCTCGCCGACGCGACGATCACCGCGAGGGAGGTGGCGATGAAGAGCGCGTTGCCGACGCCCCAGCCGGCGCGGAAGCCGACGATGCCGCCGATGCTCCCCGAGGCGCCGGCGAGCGCGGCGAACACCACGATCAGGGCGAGTCCCGCGATGAGCGTGCGCTTGGCGCCGACCCGGCTGGAGACCCAGCCGGTGATCAGCATGGCGACCGCGGTGACCACCAGGTAGCTGGTGAACAGCAGCGTCACCTGGCTCGGGGAGGCGTCCAGTTGGCTCGATATCGCGGGCAGGATCGGGTCGACCAGCCCGATCCCCATGAACGAGACCACGCAGGCGAAGGCGACCGCGAACACGGCCTTCGGCTGCTTGAACGGATTCACGGAACGGGACGATGGCGCGTGCGCATTCATGAGGCTGCTCCGATGTCGAACGGATCCTGATCGATCGGTGCCGGTCGGGCGGTGCCGGCCGGCCGCTGTCAGCCGGCGGGGCGCCGGGTCGTGGGCGACGCGGCCGGTGAACCCAGCCGGGTCAGGGCCTCGATGGCCGGCAGCGCGTCGCTCAGCGCCAGCCGCTCGTCCGCGCTCAGGTGCTCCAGCAACTCCGAGAGGCGTTCGGCCCGCAGCGCGCGGCGCCGGGCGATCGCCGCCCGGCCGGCGTCGGTGATGTGGACCAGTACGACCCGGCCGTCCGCCGGGTCGGCCCGGCGCTCGGCGAACCCCGCCTCCTGGAGCCGTGAGACCACCTGCGTCATCGCGGGCTGGGTGACCCCTTCCAGGGCCGCCAGTTCGGTCAGCCGGAAGGGACCCGACTGCTCCAGGGTCGACAGCGTGGCCACGGTGGTGAGCGACAGCTCGCTCGGCTGGCTGAGCCTGCGCAGCATGCGGTACAGCCGCTCCAGCGCCTTGGCGACCTCGACCGCCTCGGCGTGGGCCGCGTCGTCTCCAGGAAGATGCATAAGAAATTTATATCATTTGCTTATGTATCTCGGCAGAGGGCGCGCCGGAGGCATGCGCGAAGCGCTCCCCGGACCTGCCGAAGCCCCTGTGCGTGTCAGGGCGCACAGGGGCTTCGGGGCGGGGGAGGACCCGCCGGCGGACTACAGTCCGTACCGCTCGCGGGCCTCCTCGACCGCCTCCCGCTTGACCTCGCCGCGTCCGGCCAGTGCCGCGAGCGCCGCCAGGACGACCGCCTGCGGGTCGACACCGAAGTGGCGCCGGGCGGCCTCACGGGTGTCGGAGAGCCCGAAACCGTCGGTGCCGAGGGAGTACCAGTCCTGCGGCACCCACTGGCTGATCTGGTCCGGGACCGCACGCATCCAGTCGCTCACCGCGAGCACCGGACCCGGAGCGCCCTCCAGGACCCGGGTGACGTGCGGCAGCGGCGGTTCCTCACCGCGCAGCCGGGCCGCGTCGTACGCCAGACCGCCGCGGCGCAGCTCGGTCCACGAGGGGGCCGACCAGACGTCCGCCGCCACGCCCCACTCGGCGGCCAGCAGCCGCTGCGCCTCCAGCGCCCAGTGGATCGCGGTGCCCGACGCGAGCAGCTGCAGGCGCGGCGCGTCACCGCTCAGCCCGGCGGTGCCGGCCTCGCGGAAGCGGTACAGGCCCTTGACGATGCCCTCCTCGATGCCGGGGACGTCGGGCATCGGCGGCTGCACCTTGGTCTCGTTGTAGACCGTGAGGTAGTAGAAGACGTCCTCGGCGTCCGGGCCGAACATGCGCCGCAGGCCGTCGCGGACGATCACGCCCAGCTCGTAGGCGAACGCCGGGTCGTAGGCGACCGCCGCCGGGTTGGTGGAGGCGATCAGGTGCGAGTGGCCGTCCGCGTGCTGGAGGCCTTCGCCGGTCATGGTGGTGCGCCCGGCGGTCGCGCCGACCAGGAAACCGCGGCCGAGCTGGTCGGCCAGCGCCCACATCTGGTCCGCGGTCCGCTGCCAGCCGAACATCGAGTAGAAGATGTACAGCGGGATCATGGGCTCGCCGTGCGTGGCGTACGCGGTCGCCGCGGCCGTGAACTCGGCCATCGAACCGGCTTCGGTGATCCCCTCGTTGAGGACCTGGCCGTCCTTGGCCTCCTTGTAGTACATCAGCATGTCGCGGTCGACCGGGTCGTAGGTCTGGCCGAGCGGCGAGTAGATGCCCGCGCTCGGGAAGAGCGACTCCATGCCGAACGTGCGCGCCTCGTCGGGGACGATCGGCACCCAGCGGCGGCCGGTCTCCTTGTCCCGCATCAGGTCCTTCACCAGCCGGACCAGCGCCATGGTGGTGGCGATCTCCTGGCCGCCGGAGCCCTTGGCGAGGGCCTCGAAGGCCTTGGCCGGCGGCTCGGGCAGCGCGACGGGGTGCACGGTGCGGGCCGGGGCGGGGCCGCCGAGGGCGGCGCGGCGCTCCTGGAGGTAGCGCACCTCGGGCGAGTTCGCGCCCGGGTGGACGTAGGGCACCAGGTCGGTGTCGAGGGTGCTGTCCGGGATGGGCAGCTCGAGCAGGTCGCGCATGGCGCGGAACTGCTCGCCGGACAGCTTCTTCATCTGGTGGTTGGCGTTGCGCGACTCGAAGCCCGGGCCGAGCGTATAGCCCTTCACCGTCTGGGCGAGGATCACGGTGGGCGCGCCCTTGTGCTCGACCGCGGCACGGTAGGCGGCGTACACCTTGCGCGGCTCGTGGCCGCCGCGGGAGGTGTGGAAGCACTCGGCGATCTTCGCGTCGGTCAGCAGCCGGGCCATCTCGACGAGTGCCGGGTCGGCGCCGAAGAAGTGCTCGCGGATGTACGCGGCGTCGCGGGTGGCGTAGGTCTGGAACTGGCCGTCGGGCACCTGGCGCAGCCGCCGTACCAGGGCACCGGTGGTGTCGAGCGCGAACAGCTCGTCCCAGGCGGAGCCCCACAGCGACTTCACGACGTTCCAGCCGGCCGCGCGGAACTGGGCCTCCAGCTCCTGCACGATCTTGAAGTTGGCGCGCACCGGGCCGTCGAGCCGCTGGAGGTTGCAGTTGATGACGAAGGTGAGGTTGTCCAGCCCCTCGCGGCCGGCCAGCGCCAGGGCCGCGGTCGACTCGGGCTCGTCCATCTCGCCGTCGCCGAGGAACGCCCACACGTGCGACGCGGAGGTGTCCTTGATGCCGCGGTGGTGCAGGTAGCGGTTGAACCGCGCCTGGTGGATGGCGCTCAGCGGGCCGAGGCCCATCGAGACGGTGGGGAACTCCCACAGCCACGGCAGCCGGCGCGGGTGCGGGTACGAGGGCAGGCCGTTGCCGCCCGCCTCCTGGCGGAAGCGGTCCAGGTCGGCCTCGGTGAGCCGGCCGTCCAGGAAGGCGCGGGCGTAGATGCCGGGGGAGGCGTGGCCCTGGATGTAGAGCTGGTCGCCGGAGGCCGGCCGCGCGTCGCCGGACAGTGCGGCGCCCGGCGCCTGCTTGCCGTGGAAGAAGTGGTTGAAGCCCGTCTCGTACAGCCAGGCGGCGGAGGCGAAGGTCGCGATGTGCCCGCCGAGCCCCTGCCGGCTGCCGCGGGTCACCATCGCGGCGGCGTTCCACCGGTTCCAGGCGGCGATGCGGCGTTCCATCTCCTCGTCGCCGGGCAGCGCGGGCTCGTCGGCGGTGGCGATGGTGTTGACGTACGCCGTCTCCAGGGGACCGGGCACGTCGAGTCCCGTGGCCCGGGCGTGGTCCAGCGTGCGGCGCATCAGGTAGGCGGCGCGGTGCGGGCCGGCGGCATGGCTGACCGCGTCCAGGGAGGCGGCCCACTCGCCGGTCTCCTCGGGGTCGGGGTCGGGCAGGTGAGCGGGTGTGCTCGGCGTGGCGTCGGTCATCGGTGACCGCCTTCCAACTGGTTCTGGGCGGGGCCGCTTCCAGCATAGTTATGATCGATGATCGATCAAATGCACTGTGACGCGTGTCACAGAAGTATGCACACGGAGGAACGCGCCCGGTGGAGCCTCAGGTGCGTGGCGCGCACCCGAGCACGTGTTCCCTCACCAGCTCGCCCACCCGCGGGTCGCCGCGCCGGAAGACCTCGACGACCTCCTGGTGCTCCTCGGCGTACGCCTGCTGACGGGTCCCCAGCCAGCGGATCGACAGCGCCGTCCAGACCTCGATGCCCAGCGACTCCCAGGTGTGCAGCAGCACGCTGTTGCCGGACGCGCGCACCAGCTCCCGGTGGAAGGCGACGGTGTGCCGCACCTGCGCCTGCCCGTCCCCGTCCCGGTCGGCCGCGTGCAGCAGGGCGACCTCGGCCTCCAGGACCGACAGGTCCGCCCGCAACCGGGGCGCCGCCAGCTCGGCCGCGATCTGCTCCAGGCCGGCCCGCACCGGGTAGATCTCCTCCAGGTCGGCCGCCGTCATGTTGCGCACCCGCACGCCCTTGTTCGGCGCCGACTCGATCAGCCGCATGACCTCCAGCTCGCGCAGCGCCTCCCGCACCGGCGTCTGGCTCACCTCCAGCTCGACCGCGATGCCGCGCTCGACGATCCGCTCGCCCGGCTTCCAGCGCCCGCTGACGATGCCCTCCACGATGTACTCGCGGATCTGCTCACGCAGCGAGTGGACAACGGGGGGCGTCATGCGGACTCCTCAAAACGACGGCGGATGCCTAGACGATACGGCGGTTGCCTGCCGGGCCGCCCTGTCCGCCGCGGCTGCCGCTGGGGATGCCCCCCTGCTGCGGCGCATCGCACGGCGGAGAGCCGTCTCAGGTCCGGCGCGGCCGGCGTGGTCGGCCTCCTCGGACGAATGCCGTGCCAGGGGCACCCGCCCTGTGGGGCGCTGTGCCTGGCCCTGCACAGCTGTGACTGGGGCGTGGTCCGGCCGGCGGTCGGGGTGGTGGCCGCGGGTGGCCACGTGCGGGTCGATGCGCCGCCCTGCGGGGCGCTACGCGGGGGCGTACACGACCGTGACCGGGGCGTGGTCGGACCAGCGCTCGGGGTGGGTGGCCGCGCGTTCGACGCGGGCCGTCGTGGCGCGGGCCGCGAGGCCGCGCGTGGCCACGTGCAGGTCGATGCGCCAGCCGCTGTCGTTGTCGAAAGCCCGGCCGCGGTACGACCACCAGCTGTAGGGGCCCTCGCCCTCGGGGTGGAGCCGGCGGACGACATCGGTCCAGCCGGCCCCGTCGTACAGCCGCGAGAGCCAGGCGCGCTCCTCCGGCAGGAAGCCGGCGCTCTTCTGGTTGGCACGCCAGTTGCGCAGGTCGCGCTCGGTGTGCGCGATGTTCCAGTCGCCGCAGACCAGTGCCTCGCGGCCGCCGGCGGCGCTTTTCTCGCGGAGCGCGCCCAGGTGGGCGTGGAACTCCTCCATGAAGCGTTCCTTCTCCGTCTGCCGCTCGGTGCCGACCTCGCCGGAGGGCAGGTAGAGGCTGGCGACGGTGATGCCGGGGAGGTCGATCTCCGCGTAGCGGCCGGACGTGTCGAACTCCTGGGAGCCGAAGCCGATCCGCACCGCCTCGGGTTCCTGCCGCGAGTACACCGAGACCCCGGCCCGCCCCTTGGCCGCGGCGGGGGCGTGCACCACGTGCCAGCCCTGTGGCGCGCGGACCTCCTCCGGCAGCTGCTCCGGCTCCGCGCGCACCTCCTGGAGGCACACCACGTCGGCGGAGGTGGCCTCCAGCCAGGGCAGGAACCCCTTCTTGGCCGCGGCGCGCAGCCCGTTCACATTCACGGTCGTCACGGTGAGCATGACGGGGACGATACCGGTCGGCGGGGATCCTCCCGCCGGACAGATTCCGTACGCACGTACGATATGCGCGTGCAGATCCGGAAGACGCGCTACGACCACCCCGACGCCGTGCTGCTGACCGCACAGGTCCAGCAGGAGTACGTGGAACGCTACGGCGGCCCCGACGACACCCCACTGGACGTGGCGCACTTCGACGCCCCCTGCGGCTGCTTCCTGCTCGGCTACCTCGACGGCGCGCCCGTCGCGACCGGCGGCTGGCGGGCCCAGGACGCGTCCCCGGAGGGCTTCGAGGACGGCGACGCCGAGCTCAAGCGCATGTACGTCGTCCCGCAGGCCCGCGGCAGGGGCCTGGCCCGGCGCATGCTCGCGGAACTGGAGCGCGACGCGGCCGCCGCGGGCCGCACCCGCATGGTGCTGGAGACCGGCACGATGCAGCCCGAGGCGATCGCCCTGTACACCTCCTGCGGCTACACACCGGTCGTCAAGTTCGGTCACTACAAGGACAGTCCGCTCAGTGTGTGCCTCGGCAAGTCCCTGCTCGGTGTCGGCCCGGCCGCTGCCGGGCAGGCCCTGCCCGCGTAATCTGGGGGCATGATCGAGGACAGCGGGACCGCCCGTCTCGCGGCGGGGAAGTACCTCCTGGTCACGACCTACCGCAGGGACGGCCGCACGGTGCCGACCCCGGTGTGGGTGGTGCGCGACGGCGACGCCCTGGGGGCGTGGACGGCCGCCGACTCCGGCAAGGTCAAGCGGATCCGCAACCGCGCGGACGTCCTGGTCGGCCCGTGCGACATGCGCGGCAATCCGACGGGGGATCAGGTGCCCGCCCGTGCCGAGATCGTGGGGGAGCGGGACGCCGAGCGCTACCGCTCGCTCGTGGCCCGCAAGTACGGGCTGGTGGGTTGGCTCACCGTCTTCGGCAGCCGGCTGCGCCGCGGCCGCGCGGGCACGGTCGGTGTGCGGATCACCCTCGCGTGAGCGCCTTTCCGGCGCGGCACGGCGTCTGCACGGTCAGCGTCTGCCGCGACTGCTGCTGCGGTACGGAGAAGGTGCCGGGCGTCGACCACGCGGCCCAGCTGGCCGGCCTCACCGACGCGCTCGACGGGGTGTGCCGGGTGCGGGTCACCGACTGCCTCGACGTGTGCGAGCAGGCCAACGCGGTGGTGGTCCAGCCGTCGCCGCAGGGGCGCAGGGCGGGCGGCCGTCCGGTCTGGCTCGGCCTCGTCAACGACCCTGCCGCCGCCCAGGACATCACGGCTTGGGTGCGGGCCGGCGGCCCGGGGATCGCTCCTCCGCCGGCGGTGCTGGAGCTGTACGCCATCAGCCCGCCGAACCGCCCGGGCGGCCGGTGACGCCGCCCTCGCGGCGCGAGGACGCAAGGAGGGGCCGCACGGGCGTCGTTGCCCGTACGGCCCGGAACCAGCCCTGGCGAAGGGTCAGTCGATGCTGCGCAGGATGTGCAGCTCGTTCAGATCGTCCTCGTACCCGGCGAGCAGGATCGGCGCGGACCTGGCCCAGACGTCCAGATTGCGCACCTCCCGCTGCGGGTTGGGCTGATCGTCGGGCTCCTTGGGGAGCTGGTTCCGCTTTGACTTCTCGGGTGTCACCGCGCACTCCTTCGTGTCGGGTGAGCCGGACGCCGGGCCCGGCCGCTGCCGGACGCCTACGCCCGGTCGGGCTGATGGGCTGAGCGGACGCGGTGGCGCCGGTTGCGGAACCGGGCGGGGGCCGCGGTGGGCGACTCCTCCCGGGGCGGAGGCCGTGGGTCGGTGATGCTCGCCCAGGGGCCGTTCCGTCGACCCCCAGCGTAAGCCCGCCCGCGGGGTGCCACCAGCCAATTGGCCGCGACGCGACCGGAGTGCGGGTCGCGGCAGGTGTCAGCCCGTGCGCCGGGAGGCCCCGGTGCGCCCGCAGGCAAGGGTCGCCCACACCGCGCGACCGGTACCACGAGTGGGCGGTTTGACACCCCAGCCTTCGGCCAAATGGGCGACGAGGGCGAGTCCGCGGCCGTTCTCGTCGGCGTCCGCCGCCCGGCGGCTCAGCGGGCCGGCGTCGCCGCGGCCCTCGTCGACGATCTCCACGTGCAGCAGTCCGCCCGCGGTCCACAGCACGCAGGCGACGTGCTCGCTCCCGCTGTGCAGCACCGCGTTGGTGAACAGTTCCGTGACGACGAGCCCGGCGTCGTCCCCGAGCGCCTCCAGGCCCCAGTGGCCGAGCGTCGACCGCACCTGGCGGCGGGCGATCCCGACCGACGAGGCGTGCGCCGGCAGGCGAAGCCGGAAGGTGTCCCGGGCGCTGAGGGCATGAAGCACACGGGTAACTATGGCCAGAGCTTGCACAGAAGGCAAGGGCCATTCTGCAAATTGCACATTCGCCAGTACAGGGTGTCGGTTCCATTCCTGACATGGCACACTGCTGCCATGGGAGAGAGGGATCGTGGCTGAGGCCAGGGCCGGCGGAGCGCCGACCGTCCTGCGCGTCATTCTCGGCAAACGACTCCACCACCTGCGGGAGAAGGCCGGGCTCTCGTACGAGCAGGCGGCGCGGGCCCTCGACGTCACGCACGCCACCGTCCGCCGCATGGAGAAGGCCGAGGTCGGCCTGCGCATCCCGTACGTCGAGAAACTGCTCGCCCTCTACGGCGTGCCGCGGGCCGAGGCCGAGACCTTCGTCGACCTCGCCCGCGAGGGCAACCAGCCCGGCTGGTGGCACCGTTACCGCGACGTCCTGCCCTCCTGGTTCAGCGCGTTCGTCAGCCTCGAGGCCGAGGCGGGCACCATCCGCGCCTACGAACCGCACTACGTCCCCGGCCTGCTGCAGACCGAGGAGTACGCCCGCGCCGTGCTCCGGGCCGGCAGCCCGCACGCGCCGGCCGCCGACACCGAACGCGCCGTCGCCCTGCGGCTGGAGCGCCAGGCGCTGCTGTGCCGGCCCGGCGCGCCGCTGCTGTGGGTGGTCATGGACGAGACCGTGCTGCGGCGTCACATCGGCGGTGCCGACGTCATGCGGGCCCAGCTCGACCGACTGGTGGCGGCGTGCGAACTCCCGCACGTACGGCTGCAGATCATGCCCTTCACCGCAGGCCCGCACCCCGCGATGTACGGGCCCTTCCACATCTTCCGGTTCCAGATCCAGGAACTGCCGGACGTCGTCTTCACCGAGAGCCTGGTCGGCGCCGCCTACCTGGACGACCGGAACGACGTCTCGCTCTTCCTGGAGGCCCTGGACCGGATGTGCGCGCAGGCCTCGCCCGCACACAGCACCGCAGCCATCCTCGATGGCGTCCGCAAGGAGATCTGACGAACATGGACGACCGCATATACAACGGCATGCGTGCCCAGGACCTCGGAACCGAGGGCTGGCACAAGCCGTGGAGCGGCGGCAACGGGGGAAGTTGCGTGGAAGCCATGAAACTGGCGGACGGCAGGGTCGCGCTGCGGCAGTCCACCGACCCCGACGGGCCGGCGCTCATCTACACGGACCTCGAGATCAAGATGTTCATCCAGGGCGCGAAGGACGGAAAGGCGGACTTCCTGTTGTCCTGAGCCCTCCCGGATGACCACTTCGAGTGAAAACGGCCCGCGCGGGCAACCGCGGCGACCAACGGGCTGTCTCCGGCGGTGATCCGCCGGTCGGACGGGACAAGGGGAGCATCACTATGGCCGATGACATCGGACCGCTGTACGAGCCGGGCGTCGCCCATGTACGGATCACCGCGGCCGACGCGGCGACCGCGCATCGCGTCGCCGATCTCATCGCCTCGCGCTTCCCCGGCACCCGCCCCGCGAGCGTGACCACCGCCGCCGACGGGCTGGTGGAGTTCGTTCTTTTCACCCACACGCTGGAGTCGAGCCCCACCCACCCGTACGACGACTGACCGTCGACGTCGCCGACGCCGCGGCGGCCTCAGTGCCCCGCGGCGTACCGCCAGAAGGCGCGCATCAGCGCGGGCGGGGTGGGCCCGGCCAGCTCCCGCTGGGTGAGCAGCACGGCGACCGCGCCGGTGGACGGCACGATGTGCGCCGCCGTACCGGTGCCGCCGACCCAGCCGTAGCGGCCCGGCACGTTCCACGGCTCGACGGCCGCGACGTCCACCGATCCGCCGAAGCCCCAGCTCTGGCCCTCCAGGAACAGCGGGCTGGCGTCCCGCTGGGCCGGCGTCAGGCGGTCGGTCGTCATCAGCCGCACCGACTCCGGCGACAGCACCCGCCGGCCGGCCGCGCCGCCGTCGATCCCACCACCCAGCAGCATGCGGCCGAAGGCGTGCAGGTCGTCGACGGTCGACACCAGTCCGCCCGCACCCGACGGGAACGCGGGCACGCTGCTCCACTGCCCGTCCGGCGCGTCGACGAGTTGCAGTCCGCCCGGCTGGTCGGCGCGGTAGTAGGAGGTGAAGCGGCCGAGGTCGCCGCGCGGCACCGCGAAGCCGGTGTCGCTCATGCCGAGCGGCTCGAAGATCCGCTCCTTCAGGAACTCCGGCAGCGACCGCCCCGCGACCCGGGCGACCAGCACGCCCTGGATGTCGGACGTGGTGTTGTACAGCCAGGCCTCGCCGGGCTGACGCAGCAGCGGGATGCGCGCGAGCGCCGCCATCCACGCGTCCGGCTCCGCGACGTGCTGGGGCATCGGCGGTCCCTGCTTCAGCTCGGCGAACAGCGGGGCGACGGCCGGGAGTGAGAAGTCCGAGGGGAAGCCGTACCCGGCGCGGGCGTCCAGCAGATCGGCCACGGTGATCGGGCGTCCGGCCGGGACCACGTCGTCCACCGGGCTGTGCGGGGTCCGTACGACCACCGGCGACGCCAGTTCCGGGAGCCACTTCGCCACCGGGTCGTCGAGCGTGAGCCGCCCGTCGTCCACGAGCGTCATGACCGCCGCGGCCGTCACCGGCTTGGAGAGCGAGGCGATACGGAAGATCGAGTCCCGGGCCATCGGGGCCGGGGCCGCGGCCGTGCCGGCGATACCGGCCGTGCCGACGGCCGCCACCTCGGTCCGGTCGCCGCGGGCCACCAGGCCCACCGCTCCCGGCACGGTTCCGTCGGCGACGTACGGGCTGAGGAGGTCGTGCAGATCGGTCATCGGTCCACCTTCGCGAAAGGACGGTCGGGAAGGCAGACCGCTTCGCGGCGCAGAACTCATCGGTGCGGGCGCGGGATCCGCCCGGGGCCGCGATCGCCCGTCGCGCACGCCCGGCCGACCGCCGGCGCACACGGTCGATGTCGGGGCGTGCCCATGTGCGCGCCACGCACTCAACGGCCGGCGCCGACGGGCCGGTTGACCGCCCGCTACGCCGGTGCGGACAGGCCAGCCAGCCGGGCCAGTCGGCGGTGGGAGTCCAGCAGGGCGCCGCGGTCGTACCCGGCCGTGCTGACCAGGACCTCGTCCGCCCCCGTGCGCGCGACCAGCCCGGCCAGCGCCGCACCGGCCTCGGCCTCCGTGCCGTGGATGCCGCCGCTCAGCGACTCCTCGAAGCGGTCGCGCTCGCGCGCCGTCATGGGGCCCGCGAGGATCTCCTCCGGCGGCCCCAGCGGCGGGAACTCCCCATGGGTACGCGCGTACGCGGCCGACCAGGCCTCGGAGACCAGCAGGCGGCGCGCCGCCTCGGTGGTCCCCGCGACCGCGACCGGGGCGGAGACCACCACATACGGCCGCGTGCCCCACGCCGAGGGCGTGAACTCGGCGCGGTAGCGGTCGATCGCCGCCCGCATCCGCTCCTCGTCGCGGCCCGCGATCACCAGCGGCAGCCCGAAGGCCGCGGCCTGCGCCGCCCCCGAGCCCGTGGCGAGGACGAACGCCGGTACGCGCAGGCCCTCCGGCGGGCGGGCGTGCACGGCGGTGCCGACGTCCGGGCTGCCGGTGAAGTAGCCCAGCAGTTCGGTCAGCAGTCCCGCGAAGTCGTCCGCCGCGCCCGCGTCCCGGCCCAGTGCCCGGCGCACGCCGTCGGTGAAGCCCACGGAGCGGCCCAGGCCCATGTCGATCCGCCCGGGGAACAGCGACTCCAGCACCCCGAACTGCTCGGCCACCACCAGCGGCGGGTGGTTGGGGAGCATCACCCCGCCGGTGCCCACCCTGATCCGGGATGTCGCCCCCGCGACGGCCGCGGCCAGCACGGCGGGCGCGGAACCCGCGATTCCCGGCACCCCGTGGTGCTCGGAGACCCAGAAGCGGTGGTAGCCCAGCTCCTCGGCCCGCTGCGCCAGCCACACGGTGTCGCGCAGCGCCTGCGCGGGCTCCTGTCCCCTGCGCACCGGGGAACGGTCGAGGAGCGAGAGCCGGAAGGACGGCGGAAGCGCAGGTGAGGGCGTGGGCGGGAGCGGTGAGGTCACGTTTCCTTCAACGCCCCCTGCGGCCCCGGATTCCCGCGCTCTAAGATCTTGGTGAGGCACGCGGGGGCTGCCCTGCCGGGGTAGCCTCGGGGAAGACCAGCGGGGACGGCCGGAGGCTGCGATGACGGAAGCCGCGCGCGCGACAGAGCGGGCCGGTGGGCTGACGCTAGGGGAGCCGGCGGGGCGGTGGGTGCTCGTCGCCGTCGTCCTCGGGTCGGGCATGACGTTTCTGGACGGCACGGTCGTCAACGTCGCGCTCCCGACCATCGGCCGCGACCTCGGCGCCACCCTGGCGGGACTCCAGTGGACCGTCAACGCCTACACCCTCACCCTGGCCGCGCTGATCCTGCTCGGCGGCGCCCTCGGTGACCGCTTCGGGCGGCGCAAGGTCTTCATGATCGGCACGGTGTGGTTCGCGCTGGCCTCCCTGATGTGCGGCCTGGCGCCCGACATCCATGTGCTGATCGCCGCCCGCGCCCTCCAGGGCATCGGCGGTGCGCTGCTGACACCGGGATCGCTCGCGCTGATCCAGTCGTCCTTCGCCTCGGACGACCGGGCCCGCGCGATCGGCGTGTGGTCGGGGCTCGGCGGCATCGCCGGGGCGCTCGGACCGCTGCTGGGCGGCTGGCTGGTGGACTCCGTCAGCTGGCGCTGGGTCTTCTTCATCAATCTGCCGATGGCGGCGCTCGTGCTCGCGGTGTCGTCCCGGCACGTCCCGGAGAGCCGGGACGAGTCCGCCACCGGCGGCTTCGACGTGGCGGGCGCCGTGCTCGGCGCCGTGGGGCTCGCCGGCATCACGTATGCCCTGATCGACGCGGGCGGCCACCAGGCCGACCCCGTCGCGGTCGCGGTCTCGGGCTTCCTGGGCCTGGCGGCGCTGGCCGGTTTCGTGTGGACCGAGCGGCGCAGCAGCCATCCGATGCTGCCGCCCGGCCTCTTCGCCAACCGCCAGTTCACGGCCGCGAACCTGGTGACGTTCGCCGTCTACGCCGCGCTCGGCGGCGTCTTCTTCTTCCTGGTGCTGGAGTTGCAGACCGAGGCCCGCTTCTCCCCGCTCGCCTCGGGGTCGGCACTGCTGCCGGTCACGATCATCATGCTGGCGCTGTCCGAGCGCTCCGGGCGGCTGGCCGAGCGGATCGGCCCGCGTATCCCCATGACGGTCGGCCCCGCGGTCTCCGCCGTGGGACTGCTGCTGATGCTGCGCATCGGCGCCGACGCCTCGTACGTGGCCGACGTCCTGCCCGCGGTGGCCGTTTTCGGGCTCGGCCTCGCCTGCACGGTGGCCCCGCTGACCGCGACCGTCCTCGGGGCGGCCGACGTGCGGCACGCGGGCACTGCCTCCGGGGTGAACAACGCCGTCGCCCGCGCGGCCGGCCTGCTGTCCGTGGCCGCGCTGCCGCTGCTGGTGGGGCTGTCCGGTGACGAGTACGAGATTCCGGCCGCCTTCGGGAGCGGCTTCCGCCGCGCCGTCCTGATCTGCGCCGGGCTGCTCGTGGCGGGATCCGTGCTGGCGTGGACGTTCATCCGCTCCGACGTGCTGAAGGAGAGCCCGCAGGAGCCGGACTCGGCCCCCAAGGACCTGCCGCCCCTCCACCACCACTGCGCGATCGTGGCCCCGCCGCTCCAGTGCGACGCGAAGGGCCCGCACGACACGGCATGCGGGCCCGCCGCAGCGGGCCCGCCGTCGTCGCCGCCGAAATCCCGCGGGGACTCCTGACCGGTCAGTACTCCTCGGTGCCCCGCACCAGGTGCATCGCGGCCTCCTCGGCGGAGGCGGCCGCGCCGTCGACACCGATGTCGTACGCGACCATGCCCTCGGTCTCGTAGTGCGCGCCCTCGTCGGGGGCGACCAGCCGGCCGGCGCGCGGCCCGCCGACCTCGTCGTCGATCAGCTCGCCGTCGGTGTCCCACGTGTCGCCTATGCCGTCACCGGTGGGGAACGGCAGGTCCGGGAGCTCCTCGGCCAGCCGCTCGTCCAGCGTCTCCCCCCGCAGGCGGCCCTCCGCGGTGGTGGCCGCCTTGTTCACCGCCCAGGGCCGCTCCGGCGGTGAGTAGCCCTCGTCGAGCACCTGGTCGACGCCGTGGTAGTCCAGCGTGTCCTCGGGTTCCAGCAGTCCGGCGTCGTCCTGCACCTCGGACCCGTCCGGCTGGTAGACCTCGTCACCCATGTCGTTGTCGCTCATGTCCGTCTCCTCGCTCACGCGCCGCCACCACCGACGTCGGCGCGCCGCTCTGCGGGCCGCGTGCCCCCTCTGCCTCCCAGACTCTTCCGTTCGGAGGCCGGACGCCACCCGAAAGCGGTAAAAAGCCCGGTCGCGGAGGTGTTCCCGATCCATTCACCCGGCGGACCGGTGCCCGCCGCCGCCAACCCCTGGCACCCCGCGCGGTCCGGCGGCACCCTTGCCTGCGATCACACGCACCTGACGTCGAGTCGACAAGGACCGGTGGGATGACGGGCATCACGGGTATCAGTCGCCGGAAGTTCGTGGCCCTGTCGGCGGGGGCCGCCGCGGGGGCCACCGTCACGCAGACGGGCGCCGCGGCGCCGCGGGAGCGGACGGCGGCGGCCGCCTCCGGGACCATCTCCGATGTACGGCACGTGGTCGTGCTGATGCAGGAGAACCGCAGCTTCGACCACTACTTCGGGACGCTGAAGGGTGTGCGCGGCTTCGGCGACCGCGCCACGATCACCCTGTCCGGCGGCCAGTCGGTCTTCAACCAGCCGAACGGCACCGGACGCCAGTACCCGTGGCGGCTCAGCGCCACGCCCGCCGCCGGCGGTGTCGACCCCGAGACGCTCGCCCAGTGCAACGGCGACCTGCCGCACAGCTGGTCCTCCCAGCACGCGGCGTGGAACAAGGGCGCCCTGGACTCCTGGGTGTCCGGTGTCGGCAATGTGCGCTCCCTGGGCCACATGACCCGGGCCGACATCCCCTTCCACTACGCCCTCGCGGACGCCTACACCATCTGCGACGCCTACTACTCCTCCACGCTGAGCGCGACCGGCCCCAACCGGACGTACCTGTGGAGCGGGAAGGTCGACTCCTCCAGCCACGACGGCGGCGACGAGTCGGGCCTGACCTGGCAGACGTACGCCGAGGCCCTGCAGAACGCCGGGGTGAGCTGGCGGGTCTACCAGAACGCGAACGACAACTACGGCGACAACGGACTGGCCTACTTCAAGCAGTTCACCCAGGCCGCCGCCGGCACCCCGCTGCACGACCGCGGCATGGGCTCCGTCCCGCGGGTGACCGGTTCGACCCCGGACGACATCGTCGCCGCCATCAAGGCCGACGTCCTGGCCGGCACCCTGCCCCAGGTCTCGTGGATCGTCCCCAACCAGGCCTTCTCCGAGCACCCCTACGCCCCGCCCGGTGACGGCGCGCACTTCGTGCACCAGGTGCTGCAGGCCCTGAGCGCGAACCCCGCGGTCTTCGACTCGACCGTGCTGTTCCTCAACTACGACGAGAACGACGGCTACTTCGACCACGTCCCGCCGCCGTCACCGCCGGCCGGCACCGCGGGGGAGTTCCTGAGCGGCACGCCGTACGGGCTGGGCTTCCGCGTCCCGATGATCGTCGTCTCGCCCTGGACCCGCGGCGGCTGGGTGTCCTCCGAGGTGTACGACCACACCTCCGTCATCCGCTTCATGGAGCGCTGGACCACCGCCCTCGGCACGCCCGCCACCAGCCCCAACATCAGCGACTGGCGCCGCAGGGTCACCGGCGACCTGACCCGCTGCTTCGACTTCACCGCGCCGGTGAGCGGCCTGCCCGCCCTGCCCGCGACCTCCGTCATCGGCATCAATACCTGCGCGCCGCTGCCCAACCCCAAGCCCACCACCAACGCGCTGCCCGCCCAGGAGGCGGGCACCCGGCCCGCCCGCGCGCTGCCGTACCAGCCGAACGGCTACCTGGACCGGCTCGAGTTCGGCAGCGGCGGCACGATCCTCGCCTGGATCGCCATGAGCAACCAGGGGGCCCAGGCCACCGGCGCCGCGCACTTCTCCATCCACCCCAACGCCTACCGCAGCCGTGTGCCGTGGCAGTACACGATCGACGCGGGCGGCACCGGCAGCGACTACTTCAACATCGGTTCCGGCTACGGCGACGGCAAGTACGACCTGACCCTCGTCGGCCCCAACCGCTTCCTGCGCCGTTTCACCGGCGACGCCAAGGCCGCGGGCAAGGCCTGCGAGGTCGTCCCGTCGTACGCGGCGGCGCCCGACACGGGCAAGCAGGCGGTCTGGTTCCGTATGACCAACACCTCGGCCGCGGCCGTCACCTTCACCATCAAGGCGAACCAGTACCGCACCGACGGTCCCTGGACCTACACCGTGCCCGCCGGCGGCAGCACCGACGACTGGTTCAACGCCGTCGCGTACTCCTCCGGCTGGTACGACTTCACGGTCACCGTCGGCTCCGACGCGTCCTGGTCGCGGCGTTTCACCGGCCACCTGGAGACCGGCGCCGCGAGCGTCACCGGCTGACCCTCCCCTCAGGCCTCCTCGTGGATGCCGATCACCTTGCGCAGCGCGTCCCGCGCCTCGTGCGAGCTGCCGCCCTGCTCCAGCAGGGCGGCGGCGATCGCGTCCAGTTTGGTCTGGAGGGCGTGCTCCGCACGGCGCTCGGAGTTCTTCAGCAGCGCCAGCAGGAGCAGGGTGACGGCCGTCATCACGTCCGCGGTGAACAACTGCCAGCTCAGCGGCACCCCGAGGACGTGCACGACGACGAAGGCGGTCACCATGGCGACGCACAGCCCGTAGAAGGCGGGGGAGGCCGTGAAGTTCGAGGCCCACTCGGCCAGGTGCTCGAAGCGGCCGCCGCGGCCGCGCTCGTCGGTGCGTTCCACCGGGTGCTGAAAGGTCATGCCGTCCTCCTCGGGCGTCGGTTGCGGCACCGCCGCGTCCTCCCCCGGCTGCCCCGGACGGCCGGGCGCACCCCCTGCCGGCGGCCGCCACCGCCGGCGGGGGGTGCCTGGGCGGTCAGCAGATCCGGGGGAGTTGCTCGCCCAGCGGCAGGTCGACCACCCTCGTGCCGCCGAGCCCGGTGCGCGCGACGACCATGCCCGCGTGGTCCTCGACGCACTCGCCGATCACGGCGGCGCGCGCCCCCAGCCCGTGCGCGCGCAGGGCCGCCAGCACCGCGTCCGCATGGGTCCGGGGGACGAAGGCGACGAGCTTGCCCTCGTTGGCCGCGTACATCGGGTCCAGGCCGAGCACCGCGCACGCGTTGGCGACGGGGGAGGGCACGGGGACCGCCCGCTCCTCGATGACGACGCCGACCCCGGAGGCGGCCGCGATCTCGTTGAGTGCCGCGGCGAGTCCGCCCCGGGTGGGGTCGCGCAGCACGTGGAGATCGGTCGTCACCGCGAGCATCGCCTCCACGAGCCCGTTCAGCGGGGCGCAGTCGCTCTCGATCTCGACGTCGAACTCCAGCCCCTCGCGCACGCTCATGACGGCGACGCCGTGCGCCCCGATCTCCCCGCTGACGATGACGACATCACCGGGCTCCGCGCGCTGCGGCCGGATGTCGACACCCTCGGGGACGAGCCCGATGCCCGCGGTGTTGAGGTAGATCCCGTCGCCGTGGCCGGACTCGACGACCTTGGTGTCCCCGGTGACGATCTCGACCCCGGCGGCACGCGCGGCCGCGCCGATCGCCTCGGCGACCCGGGCGACCAGGGGCATCTCCACGCCCTCCTCCAGGATGAACCCGCAGGACAGGAAGGCCGGCCGGGCGCCGCTCATCGCGAGGTCGTTGACCGTGCCGTTGACGGCCAGGTCACCGATGCTGCCGCCCGGGAAGAACAGCGGGCGCACCACGTACGAGTCCGTGGAGAACGCCAGCCGCGCGCCGCCGAGCGGCACCACCGCCGAGTCGGCGAGCTGGGCCAGCACACTCCCGCCGAAGGCCGGGGCGAAGACGTGCCGGACGAGCTCGGCGGAGAGCGTCCCGCCACCGCCGTGCCCCATCACCACCCGCGGCTGGTCGCGCAGCGGCGCGGGACAGGTCCAGCCGGAGAAGTCCGGCGCGGCCAGGGTGTCAGCGATCTCAGCCAACGGGGCTCGCCTCCAGGGGTGCGCTGGTGCCGCCGAGCCGGCGGTAGAGGTAGTAGGCGGCACAGGCCCCCTCGCTGGAGACCATCGTGGCGCCCAGCGGGTTGCGGGGGGTGCAGGCGGTGCCGAACGCCTCGCACTGGTGCGGCTTGAGCAGGCCCTGCAACACCTCGCCGCTGCGGCAGGCCGCAGGCTCCCGGGTGGTGATGCCGGTGACCTCGAAGCGGTGCTCCGCGTCGAACTCCCGGTAGCGCGGGGAGAGCCGCCAGCCGCTGTCCGGGATGACGCCGATGCCGCGCCAGGCGCGGTCGGTGACCTCGAAGACGTCGGCGAGCATCGCCTTGGCCGCCGCGTTGCCCTCCGGGCGGACGGCCCGCGGGTAGGCGTTCTCGACGGAGTGCTCGCCGCGCTCCAGTTGGCGCACGGTGCGGCGCACTCCCTCCAGGATGTCCAGCGGTTCGAAGCCGGTGACGACGATCGGCACGCCGAAGCCGTCCGCCAGCTCGGGGTACTCCTCCGTCCCCATCACGCTGCACACGTGGCCGGCGGCCAGGAACGCCTGCACCCGCACCTCGGGAGACCGCATGATCGCCTCGATCGCGGGAGGCACGCGGACGTGCGAGACCAGCAGGCTGAAGTTGCGGATGCCGAGCCTGCGCGCCTGGTGGACCGTCATGGCGTTGGGCGGGGCGGTGGTCTCGAAGCCGATGCCGAAGAACACCACCTGGCGGTCGGGGTTCTCCCGGGCGACGCGCAGCGCGTCGAGCGGGGAGTAGACCACGCGCACGTCGCCGCCCTCGCTGCGCACCCGGAACAGGTCGCGGCCGGTGCCGGGCACGCGCAGCATGTCGCCGAACGAGCAGAAGATCACCTCGGGTCGGGAGGCGATCTCCAGCGCCTTGTCGATGACCTCCAGCGGCGTCACGCAGACCGGGCAGCCGGGGCCGTGGATGAGTTCGATCCCCTCGGGCAGCAGCTGGTCGATGCCGTGCCGGATGATGGTGTGGGTCTGGCCGCCGCACACCTCCATCAGCGCCCAGGGGCGGGTCACCGTCGCACGGATGTCGTCCAGCAGCCGCCGGGCCAGGTCCGGGTCCTGGAACTCCTCGATGTACTTCACCGGTCCGCCTCCGCCGCCGGGGTGCCGGCCGGGGCGGTGCCCGCTTCGGCCGCCGCCTGCTGCCAGGGGTCGCCGAACTCCTCCTCCAGCAGCCCCAGGTTCCCGAAGAGGGCGAGCGTCTGCCGCGCCGACTCCTCGTCCAGGCGCTGCAGCGCGAAGCCGACATGGACGATGGCGTACTCGCCGACCTGGAGGTCGGGCAGGTACTCCAGGCACACGTCCTTGATCACGCCGCCGAAGTCGACGGTCGCCATCCTGGTCCCGTCACGTTCCTCGATCTCCAGCACCTTGCCGGGTACCGCCAGGCACATCAGCTGTCTCCTCGCTCTGGGTGGGGGGTCCGCGGGCCGTCGCCGCGGGCCGCGGCGACGAGTTGGCCGAGTGCCAGGCCGCCGTCGTTGGGCGGTACGAGGCGGTGGAGCAGGACCTCGAAGCCGTCCGCGCGCAGCGTCTGCGCGCACGCGGCGGACAGCAGCGCGTTGGCGAAGACGCCGCCGCTGAGGGCGACCGTCCTGGTGTCGTCCCTGTCGCGTACGGCGGCGCACACCCGGCGTACGAGGTCGGCCACCGCCCGGTGGAAGCGGCCCGCGACGACGCCTGCCGGCACACCGCGGCGCAGGTCCGCGACGACGCCGGCGAGCACCGGGCCGGGGTCGCAGGCGGTGGCGCCGTCCACACCGCCGCCCTCGCGCAGCGCGAACGCGTAGCCGTTCCGGGGCAGTTCGCCCGCGGCCACCGCCGCGGCCTCGAGTTCCACGGCGGCCTGCGCCTCGTAGCCGGCCTCCTGGCACACCCCGGCCAGCGCGGAGACGGCGTCGAAGAGCCGGCCCATGCTCGATGTGGGCACGCAGTGCAGACCGCGCTCCAACTGCGCGTCCAGAATCCGTAGTTCCTGTTGCGGGCAGGCCGCCACGCACGGCAGAACGGGATCCCAGGGCAGCCCCGCCGCCCGCAGGTGCGCCAGTGCCATCCGGTAGGGCCGGCGCACCGCGGCGTCCCCGCCCGGCAGCGGCACGTAGGCGAGGTGGGCCGCGCGCCGGAAGCCGTCGTAGTCGGCGAGCAGGAACTCCCCGCCCCAGACGGCGCCGTCGTCGCCGTGGCCGGTGCCGTCGAAGGCGACACCGAGCACCGGCGCGGTCCCGTCGAGCCCCGCCTCGGCCATCACCGCCGCGATGTGCGCGTGATGGTGCTGCACCTGGCGCAGCGGGCGGTCACCGGCCGCGCGCCGTGCCCAGCCCACCGACCGGTAGCCCGGGTGGCGGTCGGCGGCCAGCAGGACCGGCCGCACCCCGGTGATGGACTCCAACTGCCGCTCGGCGGCGGCGAAAGCGCTCAGCGTCGCCAGGTCGTCCATGTCCCCGACGTGCGCCGACATCCAGGCATGCCGTCCCTCGCCCACACAGAAGGTGTTCTTCAGGTCGCCGCCGACGGCGAGCGCCGGGGCCACGGACACCGGCAGCGGCACGGGGAACGGCGCGTAGCCCCGCGAGCGCCGCACGGGCAGTTCGCCGCCGTCGCAGATCCGCACCACCGAGTCGTCGCAGGGCACATGGATCGGCCGGTCGTGCGTCAGCCACGCGTCGGCGAGCCCCGCCAGCCGCAGCAGGGCCTCCTCGTCGTCGGTGACGATGGGTTCGCCGCCCAGATTGCCGCTCGTCATCACCAGCAGTCGGGGGCCCGGCGGGTCCCCGGGCAGTCCCAGCAGCAGATGGTGCACCGGGGTGTACGGCAGCATGACACCGAGGTCGGCCACGCGCGGGGCGACGCCCGGCGCCACGCCCTCCGCGTCCGCCCGCCGCCGCAGCAGCACGATGGGCCGCCGTGCCCCGGTCAGCAACTCCCGCTCCGAGGCGTCCACATGGGCCAGTCCCGTCACGTCCGCGAGGTCCCGGGCCATCAGGGCGAACGGCTTGTCGCCCCGGTTCTTGCGCTGCCGCAGCAGCCGTACGCTCGTGTCGTCGCCCGCGTCGCACGCCAGGTGGTAGCCGCCGAGCCCCTTCACGGCGACGATCGCGCCGTCCGCGAGCAGCCGCCGCGCGCCGCCGAGCGGATCCGTCGCCGCCGCCTCCACCGTGCCGTGCCCGCGCCGCACCAGCAGCCGCAGCCGCGGCCCGCAGTCGTGGCAGGAGACCGGCTGCGCGTGGAAGCGCCGGTCGCCCGGGTCCTCGTACTCGGTCCGGCAGGCCCCGCACATCGGGAACCGGGCCATCGTGGTGCCGGCCCGGTCGTAGGGCAGCCCGGTCACGATCGTGAACCGCGGCCCGCAGTGCGTGCACGTGATGAACGGGTGGCGGAAGCGGCGGTCGCCCCGGTCCCGCAGCTCCGCCAGGCACGCCACGCACGTCGCGGTGTCCGGGGGGACCAGCGTCCGCGCGGCGCCCTCGCCCGCCCGCGAGGCGGCGATGGCGAAGCCCGATCCGCCGGCGAGCGGCACCGCGGCGTGCGAGACGGACTCCACGACCGCCAGCGGTGGGGCGTCGGTGCCGATCCGCAGGCAGAAGGCCTCGACCGCCGCGGGCGCGCCCTCGACCTCCGCGACCACGCCCTCCCCGGTGTTGCCGACATGCCCCGACAGACCGAGCTCCCGGGCCAGCCCGAACACGAACGGCCGGAAGCCGACCCCTTGCACCACGCCCCGCACCAGCACCCTGCGGCGCTGCGCGGCGGCGTCGGCCGCCGGGGCCGGCTGCCCTGCCATCAGTGCGCGTGACCGACGGCCGTACGCGCCATCACCGGCCGGTGGACCGCGGCCCCGGCACGCACCGCGAGCGCCCGCTCCAGCAGCACGCCCATGCCCTCACCGCCGCGCACCGAGGTGCGGACCACCTCGACACCCGGGTTCACCTGGGCCACGTTGGCCAGGAACGCCTGCTCGTCGAAGTCCACAGCCGCCGCGATGTCGTACTTGGTGATCACGACCAGCTGCGCCAGCCCGAAGGCGCTGGGGTACTTCAGCGGCTTGTCCTCGCCCTCGGTGACCGACGCGAGGACCACGCGCAGCGACTCGCCGAGATCGTAGGACGCCGGGCACACCAGGTTGCCGACGTTCTCCACGAACAGCAGGTGGGTGTCGTCGGGCAGCCACGCCTCGACGTGCGAGCGCACCATGCCGGACTCCAGGTGGCACAGCCCGTCGGTCAGCACCTGCCGCACCGGGGCGCCCGAACGGCCCAGCCGCACCGCGTCGTTCTCGGTGGCCAGGTCGGCGGTGAGCGCGGCGACCGGCACGCCGCGGCGGCGGGCCAGCCCCAGTTCCGCCTCCAGCAGCGCGGTCTTGCCGCTGCCGGGGCTGGACAGCAGGTTCACCATCACGGTCCCGAGCGCGGCCAGCTCCTCCCGCAGGTGCTGGGCGCCGTGCTCGTTCCTGGCGAGCACGGCCTGCTGCAGGTCGGTGACTTTGCACATGGCGGTCAGCGCTCCTTCGCGAGTGGTGCGGAGGGTGGTACGGGTGAGACGGGGTCGGCCCACCGCACCTCGGTGATGCGCAGTTCACGGCCGGACAGCAGTTCCGACGCCCCCGCGCCGCAGCGCGGGCAGCTCAGCTGCGGGGGCAGCCCGGTCGGCCACTCGTGGTCGCAGGGCTCGCACCGGGCCCGGCCCGGCACGGTCTCGGCCGACAGCGACGAGCCCTCCAGGACGGTGCCGGAGCACGCGAGGTCGAAGCAGAAGGACAGGGAGTCGGGCAGCACACCGGCGAGTTCACCCACCTGGAGCCGCACCTCCCGTACGCCCGGCGGGGTGACGCCGCCGGCCGCCAGGCGGGCGGCGGCCTCCTCGACCTGCTCCACCACCGCCATCGCGATGGACATCTCGTGCATCGGCCTCTTCTCCGGTGTGGGGTGCCGGCCGGGCCCCCGGCTGCCGCGCCGATCCATTACAGGCCGGTCGTGGCGGGCCCCCGGCCCGCCACGCCGCCGGCCTGGCGGCGGGTACCCGTTCGGCCTCACATGGCCCGGATGTGCATGTAGCGCTTCACGTCGGGCAGGACGCGCGACATGGCGAGGACGGCCGCGGCCGCTCCCACCGCGCCGAGGGCGATCTTCCACATGGCGGGTGCTCCTTTCTGTCGTGTCGGTTGTGTCCCTTGTTGCGGTCCGGCTCGGCCGGATCAGGTCACCGCGGACGGGCCGCGGGACCGGTCGCCGTGGGCGGACTCCCGGCCCGTGCGCACTCCTCGCCGACGACCCGCAGGACCAGGCCCACCGCCTCGTCGACGGCGGCGGCGACGGGGGCGCTCAGGCCGATGCCCTCGTCCAGACAGGCCGGCCGGCAGCCCACGACGAGCACGCGCGCGGGCCGGCTGCCCGCGCCCGTGCCGGCGCTGAGGGTGTCGAGCAGCGCCAGGACGGCGTCCGGCGTCATGCGGTGGCCGTCGACGACCGGCGGTTCCCCCGGGTCGCCCGCGGGCCGCGGTGGCACCTCGATGAGCCGCAGGGTGCCCGGCGGCTCGTCCCCCGGCACGGCGTCCACCAGGACCACGCAGCGGTAGCCGTCCAGCAGCCGGTACGCCAGGTGCACACCCCGGACGCCGGTGTCGGTGACCTCGGCGCCCTCGGGCAGCGGGTGTCCGGCCAGCCGCCGTACGACCTCGACGCCGAAGCCGTCGTCGCCCAGGAAGATGTTGCCGATGCCGGCGACCAGCACGCCCCCGCCGCTCACGCCTCCTCCGCCGGGGCCAGCTCGTCGGGCTGGAAGTACAGGAACCGCCCCTGCAGGCGCCGCAGTTCGGCGCCGGGGTCGCCGTCCACGGTGACCGCGAGGTGCACGCCGCCGTCGACGTCGTGCAGCACCGCCTCCACCAGGGCCCCTCGCCCGTGCAGGAACAGGTCCTGGGCGTCGGTGCGCCGCTTGCCGGGACGCAGCACGACCCGGCTGCCCGCTCCGACGGACCTGCCCCCGATCACCACGCGGTCGCGGGCCGGGTCCACCGAGGCGTCGGCGCCCGGGTCCCACCAGGGCGTGTCCGGCGCGGTCACGTCCGGCACCGGGTCCTGCCCGGTGACCTCGCGCAGCGCCCGCACGGCGCCGTGCAGACGCTCCAGCACCTCCGGCGGCATGGTCTCCGCCAGGTCGATGACGGCGGCGGCCCGGTCGTCGGTGCCCCGGGCGTGCCGCTTCTCCTCGTCGGTGAGGGCGGCGGTGCGCAGGGCCAGGATCTCGTCGATCTCGGTGGCGTCGTACATCGCGCCGGCGCTCTCCGGCGCGATGCGCGGATGGTCCTCCAGGATGATGGGGGAGGACAGCACCACGTCGGCGGCGCCGTCGTCGCCGGCCAGCACCGGCCAGGCGTGCTCGTTGCGGCACTCCGCGACGGCCCCGCGCGCCCACTGCGGCGGGTCCGTCATGGAGACGAACGTGCCCGCGGTCAGCCCCAGCATCAGGTGCGCCGACACCAGCGAGTGCGGCAGCGCGTCCTCGCGCCGGGCTGCGGTGCCCGCTCCGGTGTTCTCGACGACGGCGGTCAGCCGCAGGACCCGGTAGGGGCCCGGCAGTTCCTCCGCGGTGATGCGGACGACGCCCTCCAGCGCCTCCCGGCGCCGTACGACCGCGCCGACCCGCGCACCGCCCCCGTCCTCCACCGGCTCGGTGGTCTCCGCCGCCGGCAGGGTGAAGGGCAGCACGACGCCGCCGTCGGTCAACTCGGCCACGGAGGCGCTCAGTTCGACGCGTTCCTCGATTCCCTCGTCCCACGGCACCAGGACCCGGTCGGGCAGCTCCAGCTCCTCCACCGGCTCGTACGAACCGCCGGGCAGGGCGCGGTGGACGGTGCGCCGCTGGGCGTGCAGGAAGCGCACCTCCGCGTGCAGCACCGCGTCCGCGCGCGGCTCCATGAGGAGCTGTGTGCGCTGCGCGGCCGGTTCGCCCGAGGCGGCCGCCCACGCCGGGGGCACGAGCACGCCGAACTGCCAGCGCATGCGGTTCTTCGCCGACGACGCCCGGTACGGGTAGAGGACGTAGCCTTCAAAGAGCACGGCGTCCGCCACCTTGCGGGCGGTGTCGAAGCGTTCGGCCTGTTCCGCCGCTGCCTCCGCAGTCTCCGCCGCCTGCGCGGCGCCCGCCGTCACCGTGCCGCTCCGGCGAGCAGGGCCTCGACGGTGGCCTCCCAGGACGGCAGGGCGTGCCGGCTGCGGAAGGACCGCAGCGCGTCCATGGAGCCGCGCGGCAGCCGGATCCAGCCGCAGCCCGGGAAGTGCGCGTCGATCGTCTCCCGCCACACCGCCACCGGCAGCCGGCAGACGGCCTCCTTGTGCCAGGGCACGGGCAGCACCTGGAAGCCGCCGGGCCCGAGGAAGGCGGTGCCGGAGAACAGCATCAGCAGCGGCGCCTCGCCCTCCCGCAGCGCGTCGAAGTACTTGGCGGAGGCGATGTCCATGTCGTAGGTGCACGGCACCGGCAGTTCCACCTCGACCTCGCCGCTGAAGCCGGGCACCATCACCGACACCTGCGCGAACTGCAGCGGTTGCAGCGTGCTGCCCCAGCGCTCCGGCTCGCCGAAGAGGTCGCCGAGGCCCTCGGCCTCGTCCGGCGTGTACGCGCGCTGCGCCGGCTCGATGCGCAACTGGCAGCGCAGCGCGATCGCGTGCACCCGCTCCCCGCCGGAGGCGGTGATCCGCAGCCGGAAGACGAGCGTCGGTCCCGCGGCGTACGGATCGGCCCGTACGCCCGTGCACGTGAAGCCCAGCTCGGTCACGGCCGGTTCCCTTCCCGCGGCGCCCGGGCCGCCCGCTGTCGTAGGTCGTCGAAGAAGGCGGCGAGTTCGGCGCGGGCACCGGGCCCGCCGTCGAAGCCCTGCCAGGTCAGCCGCAGCCGGCCGACGAGTTCGTAGGCGCGGTCGACCGGTGCCAGGTAGCACTCGCCGCCGTCGCCCTCGCGGCGCACCAGCAGCGTCTCCACGTCCGGGCGCAGCGCGCCGGCCAGCGGCGAGTCGCCGAAGACGGCGTCCCAGGTGCCCGGGTCGACGTCGCTCTCGGTGGCGCCCGCCGGGCTCGGGTAGAGCACGACGGGGCGGTCGAGGGAGGAGTTGTGGAAGAAGAAGGCCACCGCCACCGGGATGCGCAGCCGCTGCCAGGCGACGGCGTCCGGGACCGAGCCGGGGTCGGAGAGGTAGCGGTCGGGCACGGCGGCGAAGCGCCCGCCGCCGGCGCCCGGCCGGTCGAAAAGCAGCGAGCAGGGCGTGCAGGCGCAGGCCAGCGCGCGCCGTCCGGTGTCCACCAGATGCCGGTGGGGGCCCATGAGGGTCGCCCCGCACAGCTCGCAGCGTTCAGGTGCGGCCGGGCGTGGGGCGACGAAGCGGCGCAGCCCGGCCGCGGGTGGGGACTGCGGGCTCACGGCGCCCCCGGCGGGCGCGTGCCGATCTGGAGCAGCGCGGGTTCCCGCGTCGCCGGGGCGTCCTGCGGCAGCTCGACCGAGGTCACCTCGGGCGCCCAGCACGACAGCGCGGCCTCGATGCGCTGCCGGGTGGCGTCCATCGTGCTGGGACACCCGCAGCCGCCGCCCTCGCGGGCGGCCAGCCGCAGCGTGCCGCTGTCGGGGTCGAAGTGCTCGATGTCGACCGACGTGCCGGCCCGGGCGGCGTGCACCGCGCGGCCGGCCCGGGTGAGGGTGTCCTCGGGGTGCAGGTCGTGGAGGACGAGCAGGCCCGCCACCACCTCGTCCGCGAGCAGCGCTGCCATGGGGTCGGTGCCGGGGCGCTCCAGGAGCTCCACGGCGCGGGCCAGGCCCGCGCCGTAGAACTCCATGAGCGTGCGCACCAGTTCCTCGGCGGCGGCCGCGGCCTCGCGGTCGCCGGAGGCGGCGAGGCCGTCCAGGATCTCCTCGATCCGCCGCGCGGTCCGCTCGGCGCTCATCCGGCCATGCCGCTCAGGCCGGTGGGGACGTGCAGCTTCTCCACGGTGCGGCCGCCGCCGACGTACATGTGCACACCGCACGGCAGACAGGGGTCGAAGCTGCGCACAGCGCGCATGATGTCGATGCCCTTGAAGTTCTCCGGGGAGTTCTCCTCGAAGATCGGGGTGTTCTGCACCGCGTCCTCGTAGGGGCCCGGTGTGCCGAAGGTGTCGCGCACGCTCGCGTTCCACGGGGTCGGCGGGTACGGGTGGTAGTTGGCGATCTTGCCGCCGCGGATCACCATGTGGTGCGAGAGCACACCGCGCACGGCCTCGGTGAAGCCGACGCCGATGCTCTCCTCGGGGACCTCGAACTTCTCCCAGGTCTGCGTGCGGCCCGCGCGGACCTCCGCCAGTGCCTTCTCGGTGAAGTGCAGCGCGCAGGCGGCGGCGTACGCCTGGAAGTAGGTGCGCGCCCGGTTGCGCTCCAGCGCGTTGCTCCACTGCGGGATCTTCCACTCGAAGGTGGTCTCCGGCTTGGTGAGCGTCTTGGGCAGGTTGATGACCACGCTGTGCCCGGTGGCCTTCACGTAGCCGATGTCGACCAGCCCGTTGAGCGCCGTCGACCACAGGCGGGCCAGCGGACCGCCGCCGGTGTCCAGCGCCAGGTGCTCCTGGCCGTCGAACCAGCGCGGCGACATGACCCAGCTGTACTTGTCGTCGAAGTCCCGCTTCTGCGGCGCCGGGATGGTGTGCTGGTTCCACGGGTGGCGCGGGTCGACCGGGTTGCCGAGCGGGTCGTGCGTGACGAACTGCTCCTGGCCCTCCCAGTCCTGGTAGTACGAGCTGCCCAGGAGGATGCGGATGCCGAGGTTGATGTTGGTGAGGTCGTTGGTGACCAGCTTGCCGTCCACGACGATGCCGGGGGAGACGAACATCCGCCGGCCCCAGTCGGTCATGTTGGCGTACGTGAAGTCGCAGTACTCCGGATCGTTGAACGCGCCCCAGCAGCCGAGCATGATGCGGCGGCGGCCGACCTCCTCGTAGCCGGGCAGGGCGTCGTAGAAGAAGTCGAAGAGGTCGTCGTGGAGCGGCACGACCCGCTTCATGAACTCCACGTACCGCATCAGGCGGGTGAGGTAGTCGGTGAACAGCTGCACCGACGCGATGGTGCCGACGCCGCCCGCGTAGAGCGTGGAGGGGTGGACGTGCCGACCCTCCATCAGACAGAACATCTCCCGCGTGTAGCGGCTCACTTGGAGCGCCTCGCGGTAGAACTCGCCCTCCAGCGGGTTCAGCGAGCGCATGATGTCGGCGATGGTGCGGTAGCCGTGCTCCGCGGCGTGCGGCGCCTCGGTGCGCTCGGCGAGCTCCAGGACACCCGGGTTGGTCTCGCGGACCATCTTCTCGCAGTAGTCGACCCCGACCAGGTTCTCCTGGAAGATGTTGTGGTCGAACATGAACTCCGCGGCCTCGCCGAGGTTGATGATCCACTCGCCGAGGTGCGGCGGCTTGACGCCGTACGCCATGTTCTGCGCGTACACCGAGCAGGTGGCGTGGTTGTCCCCGCAGATGCCGCAGATGCGGCTGGTGATGAAGTGCGCGTCGCGCGGGTCCTTGCCCCGCATGAAGACGCTGTAGCCGCGGAAGACCGACGAGGTGCTGTAGCACTCGGCGACCCGCTTCTGCTTGAAGTCGATCTTCGTGTGGATGCCGAGGCTGCCCACGATCCGGGTGATCGGATCCCAGGACATCTCCATCAGGCCACTGCCGTCTCCGGCCGTCTTCGTCTTCGGAGCCATGTTCTTGCGTGCCCTTCGTCAAGCGGGGGCGGCCGGGGTCGGCGGCCGGGGTCGGTGGACGGTGTCAGTGGCCGGTGGGGTGACGTGGTGTCACCAGGGCGCCTTGTAGCCGGTGGTGAGCTTGCGGCCGGTGTGGCGCCACTTGGGCTCGTTGTCGACGGTCTTGGCCGTCAGGGAGCGCAGCCGGCGGATCGCGGCGCCGTACACACCGCTGGCGGTGCTGGACAGCCGCGCGCCGGGCGGCTCGTCCATGAACGGCATGAACATGTCCGGGAATCCCGGCATGGTGCACGCGATGCAGATGCCGCCGACGTTGGGGCAGCCGCCGATGCCGTCCATCCAGCCGCGCTTGGGGACGTTGCACTTGACCACGGGGCCCCAGCAGCCGATCTTCACCAGGCACTGTGGGGAGTCGTAGCGGTCGGCGAACTGGCCCTGCTCGTAGTAGCCCGCCCGGTCGCAGCCCTCGTGGACGGTGGCGCCGAACAGCCAGGCCGGCCGCAGCTTGTCGTCCAGCGGGATCATCGGCGCGGAGCCGGCCGCCTGGTAGAGCAGGTACGTGAGCGTCTCCGCGAAGTTGTCCGGCTGGATCGGGCACCCGGGCACGCAGACGATGGGGATGCCGGCCTTGGACTTCCACTCCCAGCCCAGGTAGTCGGGCACGCCCATGGCGCCGGTCGGGTTGCCCTCCATGGCGTGGATGCCGCCGTACGTGGCGCACGTGCCGATGGCGACCACGGCAAGGGCCTTGGGTGCCAGGCGGTCGATCCACTCGCTGGTGGTGATGGGCTGGCCGGTCGCCGGGTCGTCGCCGAAGCCGCACCAGTAGCCCTCGGCCTTGATCGACTCGTTGGGGATGGACCCCTCGACGACCAGCACGAAGGGCTCGATCTCGCCGCGCTCGGCCTTGAAGAACCACTCGATGAAGGTGTCGGCACCCTCGACCGGACCGCATTCGAAGTCGATCAGCGGCCAGTGCACGGCGATCTTCGGCAGGCCGGGGAGCCCGCCGAGGGCGATCTCCTCGATGCTGGGCAGTGTCGCGGCGGTGAGCGACACGGAGTCGCCGTCGCAACTGAGCCCGGCGTTGATCCAGAGAATGTGGATCGGCGCCTCGTCGTCGGCCGGGGTGGGGGCGGCGGCGTTCGTGGTCGAAGCAGTCGCATCCATGGGGATGCCTCCTCAGAGAGCGGCAAATGCCACATAACGGCATCTCCTCCCCTTGATAGCGACTGGCTCGCCGGAGCGGGATGTTCAAGAGGGCCAATCCGGTGATCTGCTTTTCGGTCCGGTTCGCTGGGCGGTCTCTGCGAACGCTTGCGTGGTCCGGTAGGGAGGCACTCCGGTGCGCGGGGGAGTTCTCCCGGGCGACCCCGGGCGCGGTTGCGCCGCGACGCGCTCTGTGGCCGGCCGGGGCTGCGCCCCGGGGCGGGCGGCGAAGCGGTCCGCCTCCCCGGCGCGACTCGGTGCCGCGTGCTGTCCCGGCGTGACGGGGGCATCGCGCTTCGGGTGCCCGGTCGTCCCGGCCGGAGCGGCAGCACTTTCCGGCCATGCGCATCATGGATGACATGATCATGCCCGAAAATGATCTAGTGGCCCATCATCGCTGCCCGTAACTTCACTGTCGATCTACGCGAAATTGGGGAGGGGTTCATGTCCAAGACACACTACGTCAGGACGGCCGGGGCGGTTCTCGCCGCCGCGGCAGCGCTGGTCATGGTCAATGCGCCGATGGCGTCCGCCAACTGGTCGAGCTACATAGCCAGCTGGACCGACGGCAACAAGTCGAGAACCTGGGAGGACCAGGGGACCTACAGCCAGATCCAGTTCACAGGCTGCTCGGCCCAGTACGGCACGACGAAGTCGGTCGTGGTGAAGCTCTGGCACTACTACTCGATCCTTCCCAATGAGAGCCTCGGGACCAAAACGTTCACCGCCTGCTTCAACGGCGGTACGAGCAACGGCGAGTGGACCAACGTCCCGAGCGGCACCAACACCCTTCAGTTCGAGGCGGACAAGGTCGCCCAGGGCGGCTCCTGCTGCCTCCTCAATGTGTCGACGGTGAGCGTCGACACCTCGCAGGCCGACTAGCCGACCTCGGTCCAGAACGATCCGCGTGGTGGTGCCCGGTACCTGTGCCGGGCACCACCGCCGACTTCTCCGGAGCACGTGTGCGCATATCGACCCTTGTCCGGTCGTCGGCCGCCCTGGCGGCCCTGGGACCGGCCCTCGTCCTGACGCTGGCCTTCTACGTCTTCTCCACTCACGACCAGATCGTGTACTGGCCCTACGCCTACGCTCCGACCCTGGTCCAGCGGTCCATCGAGCAGATGTACGCCCTGTCGTACGCGCTCGTCTCCGCGGCCGCCGCGTGGCAGGGCGCACGGTTCAAGGAGTCACGCGTCCAGGACTCGGTCCCCTACCGGCGCACCGGGACGGTCATCGCCTGGACGCTGGCTCCCGTGGTGGCCATCGGATGGCTCGTCCTTCTCGTACCGGTGGCCCTGGCGTTCGCCGAACGTCCCACCCTGCCCACCCCGGAGAGTCTTCCCCCGCTGCTGCTCGGGATGGCGCTGTGCGCGGCGCACGGGGTGATCGGCTTCGCCGCCGGACAGTGGCTGAAACCCGCACTGGCCGTCCCCGTCATGGCGTGCGGGGTCTTCCTCCTGGTCTCGTATCCGCACGCCATGGAGCCCTTCTACCTGCGGCACATGTCGGGCGAGTACTTCGCCCACCTCGGCTTCGCGGAGACCGCGTCCGCCGGCTCGATGGTGGCGCACCTCCTGCCCACCCTGGCGGTCGCCGTAGCCGTCTCGCTCGCCTGGGCACCGGGGCACGCGCTGCTGCGGGGCGTGCTCGCCGTCGCTCTGTGCGGGAGCGCCACCTTCGTCTCCTACAGCATCGTGAAGGACTGGAACTACAACCCCCGCGTGAACGTCGCGACCGTACCCACCGTCTGCACCGGCGCGGCCCCCGAAGTCTGCCTTCCCGAGAGCGCGCGGGGGGAGGCGAAGGAGATCGGCGCCGAGGTCGACCGGGCCTTCGCCGTGCTGGTGGAGTACAAGGTCGTCGACGCGCCGCCGAAGCGGCTGGAAGAGGCCCTGGACTACGGCAGGTTCACCCCGAAAGACACCAAGGAGACCGGCTATCTGCTCCTGTCCACGGCGAAGGAGCGGAACCGGCTCGGCGCCGAAATCATCGACAGGTACACGACGTTCCCCTGCGAGGCACCGCAGCCGACGCTGAGGCGGGCGGTCCTGCTGTGGCTGGAGAAGAAGACCGGAACCATGTCCAGCTACGGGCAGATCGCAGCCGGTGACCCCTTCTACTCCCCGGCGCAGCACAGCGAGGTCCTGAAGAGCGTGACCGAGGTGTCGGCGAAGCCGAAGGCCGAGCAGGTGGCCTGGTACAAGTCCGTCTCCCGCACCGCCTGCGAGGGCGCCACGTGACCTGGTGGTTGAAGGCCCGCCTGGCCCACAGCGTGCTCGCCCCCGCTGTGGCGGCTTTTGTCCTTCTGACGCTCCTCTTCCGGGACGGGACGGTTGTCCTTCCCGCGATCAGCGTCACCGCGGGCAACACCGTACTGCTGGCCGGATTCACTCCGCTGCTCGTGGTGGGGGCCCTCGTGCAGTGCCTCGACTCCCGCCTCGAGGCGGCCGAGGCGACCTCCGTGCGCCGGGTCGCCCGGCTGGACACCGGCCTCGTCGCGGCGACCCTGGCGGCGGTCGCGGCGTTCACGGTCGCAGGAGGGCTTCTCCTGGACTCGCCCGCGGTCGTCGCGGCGGGCCGCAACACGTTCTTCCTGGCCGGCATGGCACTGTGCGGGCGTCCCTGGCTGGGGAGGGCGAGCATCGCACTGCCCACAGCCTGGATCTTCCTGGTGGTCCTGGTCGGGCACCGGACCGCGGACGACTTCTTCCCCTGGGCGGTCACCGGCCACGCCCTCGGATCGTCCGCCGCCGCCGTCGCTGCTGTGGCGGCCCTGATCCTCGGCGCCGGACTCGACCACCACACGACGACTCGGCAAGGACAGCGCCCATGAGCCTTACGTTCACCGACTGCACCTACCGCTACAAGCGCCGCAACCGGCCGGTGCTGGCGGATTTCTCGTACGAACTCCGGGAGGGCCTCACCGTACTCCTCGGGCCGAACGGTGCCGGAAAGTCCACGCTGCTGCGGCTCGGGGCGTCCGTGATGCGGCCGCAGTCCGGCCGGATCTCCTGGGACGCGATCGCTTCGACTGCGCGCGAGTACCGCAGGCACGTCTCGTGGATGCCCCAGCAGATCACCGCCATGGCCGGGCTGACCGCCAGGGAGCAGGTCGCCTACACAGGCTGGTTGAAAGGCATGAACCGCGCGGACGCCTGGGACCGTGCGCTGGAAGCGCTCACCAGGGTCGGCCTCCGGGACCGCGCGGGGGACCGGGTGAAGACCCTGTCCGGC
The DNA here is from genome assembly GCF_040644455.1 of Streptomyces sp. NPDC046977. Lineage (NCBI taxonomy): Bacteria > Bacillati > Actinomycetota > Actinomycetes > Kitasatosporales > Streptomycetaceae > Streptomyces > Streptomyces sp. NPDC046977. The sequence goes on along the minus strand of NZ_JBEYWO010000017.1, from coordinate 153,725 downwards.
GGCCAGTTGCGACGCGTCGGAGTCGCCGCCGCCCTGGTGCACGACTCGCGGGTCCTGCTGCTGGACGAGCCGACGGCGGGCATGGACCCCACCCAGCGGCGCGTCTTCCGCGACATGCTGGGTAGCGCGCTGGGCGCCGGGGGTCTCAGCGTGCTGATGTCGACCCACGACGTCGCGGACTTGGCCGGCGAGGCCGATCGCGTCACCGTGCTCTCCGAAGGGCGCATCCGCTTCGACGGCACCCCCCACCACTTCCTCGCGCAGGCGCCCGCGGGCACCCCGGACCCCCGCCACGCGGAGGCCGCCTACACCGCGCTGACGCTGGGGGGTCGAGCGGACCAGCAGGACGCGGGGGTCCACTGAGAGACACGCCGCGCGCCCAGGGCCTTCACCGCTCCGACCGACCACGCGTCCGGCGGTCGACATGGGCGGAGAGGGGAACGCCGGGGTCCGACGCCGGCAACTCGGGCGGTCAGCGGGAGGTGAGGGGGGTTTCGGACTCGACGCGGGTGAGCTTCTCGGGGTTGCGGACGTAGTAGAGGCCGGTGACGCGGGCGTTCTCGACGCGCAGGGCCATGACGCCGTCGATCACGCCGTCCAGCCGCAGGATGAGGCCGGGGTTGCCGTTGACCGTCGTGGATTCGCTGGTGAAGGTGCCGCCGGCCTTGTCGACGCTGCCGGCCATGTAACGGAGCACCTGCTCGGCGCCGATCACCGGCCGCTGGGCGGCCAGCCTCAGGCCGCCGCCGTCGCTGACGAACACCACGTCGGGGGCGAGTACGTCGAGGAGCCCCTGGAGGTCGCCGGTCACGAGCGCGGACTGGAACGAGGCCAGGGCCGCGCGGGCCTCCTCCGGGGAGGCCTGGGTGCGCGGGCGGCGCGCGTCGACGTGCTGCCGCGCGCGATAGGCGATCTGGCGTGCGGCGGCGGGGGTCTTGCCGATCGCCGCCGCGATGTCGTCGTAGCCGAAGGCGAAGACCTCGTGCAGCACGAAGACGGCGCGTTCGGTCGGCGAGAGCGTTTCGAGGACGAACATCAGGGCCAGCGACAGGCTCTCGGACAGTTCGACGTCCTCGGCCACGTCCGGCGCGGTGAGCAGGGGCTCGGGCAGCCAGGGGCCGACGTAGGCCTCCTTGCGCCGTTTGAGGGTGCGCAGCCGGTTGAGGGCCTGCCGGGTCGTGATCCGCACCAGGTAGGCGCGCTGGTCCCGCACCTGGGCCTGGTCGACGGTGACCCACCGCAGCCAGGTCTCCTGGAGGACGTCCTCGGCGTCCGCGGCCGAACCGAGCATCTCGTAGGCGACGGTGAACAGCAGGTCGCGGTGGGAGACGAAGGCCTCGGTCGCGGGATCGCCGGTGTGGTCGTTCATGGTGTGCGCTTCACTCTCTTGAGGCCGGACCCACGGGCGGGAGCCGGGCCATGGATCCGTACCCGTTCCGGGGACGGGTTGTCGGTGACGGCCCCCGGACCGGTCGGTCCGGCCCGGGGAAGAACCTCCGCGGTCAGGCCGAACGCCGGGCACGCGGCTCCGTCGGGCGGTGTTCCGGCCGCGCCGCCTCCAGGCCGTCGGTGCCGTCGGTGCCGTCGCCCGCGGATGCGGGGGAACCGGCCTTGCGTGCCCCGGACACCAACTGCCGCAGGGTGAACCGGCAGGCGATCTCCTTGACATCCGCGCCGAGCCGCCCGCCGATGTGGAGCGCGTTCACCCTGTCGTTCAGGTAGGAGAACTGCGTCACACCTGCCTTCCGGCCGAGACTGAGGCACTGCCCGCCGAACATCAGCCGGACGCGAGCGGGTGACTTCCCGGCGATCCGGCGCAGGATCGTGGCGGCCGCCCCCGGGCCGAATTGCACGGCCGCCTGGCAGCTCATCCGGAACGGCCGGTCGGTCATCGCCGCCGCGTCGCCGGCGGCGACGATGCGCTCGTCGTCCACGCTGGTCAGCGTCGCGTCGGTGAGCAGGCGGCCCTCGGTGTCCGTGCGCAGGCCGCTGCGGGCGGCCAGGTCCGGAACACGGAATCCGGCGGTCCAGATCGTCACCGCGCTGGGCAGCTCGCGGCCGTCGTCGAGCCGCACGGCGTCTCGCATCACCTCCGTTACGCGCGCGCCGGGGCCTTCGAGGACGGTCACACCCAGGGCGCCGAGCCGGCGGGCGACGGGGCGGCGGACCCGGGCGTGGAGGGAGGGGCCGAGCACGTCGCCGCATGCCAGGGTGACCTTGCGGCCGCCTTCCGCCAGCTCGGCGGCGGTCTCCAGACCGGTCGGGCCGGCCCCGACCACGGTGACCGGAGCCGTCGAGGACGTCGCGGCCAGCGTGGCCCGCAGTCGCTCCGCACCCTCCAGGTCCGACACGGTATGAGCGAACTCCGCCGCCCCGGGCACACCGGGATCGGCGGCGCCGCTGCCCACGGCGTAGACGAGATAGTCGTACGCAAGGGTGTCCCCGCCCGCCAGTGACACCAGCCGCCCGGAGGCGTCGATCTGGGTCGCGGTGTCGACCACCAGCCGGACGTTCGCGCCCAGAACCTCCCCGTAGCCCTCGACGGCGTCGTCGGAGCCCGTGAGGAGCTGGTGCAGGCGGATCCGGGAGACGAAGTCGGGACGCGGATTGACGAGGGTCACCGAGACGCCGGTGTGCCGAGCCAGCCGATTGGCCGCCGTCACACCCCCGTACCCGCCGCCGACCACGACTACCTGGACTTTTGTGTTCATGATGTCTCCCTTGAGTTGCGGACTCGGCATGGAGACACCGGCCACGCACGTCGTGTCACACGGTGGGGGTGAGACGTGCGGCACATCGGGGGCGGCGTGGGCGAGCAGGCGCGAGACCGCGCCGGGTGATGGTGCCTGTACTGGAGGCGCACGACCGGGGGTTTCGCTCTGCGGCCGGATGCGGCTTGTCAGGTGTGGGCGCAGGGCGCCGGAGCAAGAGGGTACGTTGCGGGGATGCCGACCGATTCCGCGCCGAACTGCCCCCTGTGCGGTACCCCGTTGAAAGCCGGCGCGATGGCGCTCTGCGACCGCGAGGAGGACGATCGCCGAACGTGTCGCGTGGTCTGGGGCTGCTCAGCCCGACATGTCTGGTGGCAGTGGGCCGACCGGCCGACCGCGCCTTTGGAACCCTGCCCCTACCCGGATCTGCTGGACGGCTGAACGGACACGCGGGGGCGTGTGACAGCGGAGGAGACGCCCCGACGGACCGGGCCCTTCCTGAACCAATACCTGTCGTTCCGACCGGCACATCCGATCGCGTCGACGCCAGGGAACCGGGACGTGCGGAGCGCTGGGCCCGAGGCGGACGGAATTGTCCACCACGTTCCGGAGGTCAAAGCGGCGGCGTCCTGCCAGGACGACAGTTGAGGAACTCGGCGCTCCCCCCTGCACCGGTACCGCTCAAGGGCGTTCTGTTGTCGCCTGGATGCCGGCCTGGCGCAGTCGGTGGGCGAGGAAGGCCATTTCGGTGAGCGTCCCGGTCTGGGCTCCCCTGCGGATCCGCTGCGTGATGGCCTTCGCCTCGATCAAGTCGACCCCAAGTTCCGCGCGTACGACCTTCATGAGCACCACGGCGCTGGACGACAGGCCGCAGAGCGTCAGCCGCGTCGGACCGTGCTCGGACAGCAGTCGTTCCCGCAGATCTCCGGGCACATCCGATCGGCCGCAGGCGATGACCTGCGCACCGCAGGCGGCACAGGCCTGTGCGATGTCCCAGTGCACCTGCCCGTTGACCAGGCCCTCACCACCGTCCGACACCGCCGGGGCACCGCAGGCATTGCATTCGGACATGTATCGGACGGACTCGCCGAGTGTCATCGTCTCTCTGTCTGTCGGATCGCGTGCCGGTTCCTGTGCTCGTCCAGAACGCGCGTCGAGAGCTCAGGTCGAGTAGCCCGTCGCCTCGCTCTGCACGCGGCGCTCCTTCACCGGCACGTAGGTGGTCAGGGATCGTGACGCCGGTGGACCATGGAGCCATGCGAGTCTCCGGCAGTCCAGTTCCCAGAGCTCATCAGGAACCAGACGCTTCGACGGATCAGCCCTCTCGGCCGCCGTCATGCTGTTCGCACATCACGTCACGTGGAGCCCTCTGTGCTTTGGCCGATGCGGCCGATCTGGCGGCCTGCTCGATCTTCGCGCAGTAGGCGTCGCGGGCTTCCTGATCGATCTGCATCGCGTGTTCGGGCCGCATCCCGGTTCGGCCGTCGACGTCTTCGCGCAGGATGTCGGCGTGCCCGGCGTGCCGGTTGGTCTCGCCGAGGACGTGGACCATGATGGCGAACAGGTTCGTGTTGGAATGAGGCTCCGGCCACCACGGCACGTGGCCGGGGGCGTCGAGGGGGAGCTCGTTGATGGTCGCGTCCGAGTGTTCCCACGTGCGCCGGTAGGACTCGATGATCTGATCGCGTGTCTCGTCCTCGGTCGCCCACAGATCGCTGCCGTCGTGGTCCTGCCACTGGGGCAGCGGTTCCGGGGAAGGGCGGTCGAAGACCTCGCCGAAGTACCGGGCCTCGACGCTTGCCACGTGCTTGACCAGGCCGAGGAGGTTGGTCCCGGTCGCTGTCAATGGTCGGCGGGCGTTGTATTCGGACAAGCCGTCGAGCTTCCAGAGCAGCACCTTGCGGTCCCGCCTCAGTCTCCCGTGCAGGTTGTCCTTCGCGAATTCATCGATCACGCGGGATGAGCCTGCCATGGACCACCCGCGGCCTCAAGATCCCGTAGGCGATGGCCAGTGCTCGGAGCTGCCGCAAGAAGCCGGCGAGACTTGCCACGTGAGGTCGGTGGCGCACCGTCCTGGGCGCAGTTCCCGGAGTACTACCGCTGGGCGTGCGGCGCGGATCCGGTGTACCTCTGCCAGGTGCCGGAAGACATGGAATTCGCCGTCCACCCGGGTCAACCGGAACAGCCGGACGGTGGCGGCGGCCCCGACACCTACGGGCTCTTTCTGGGCAACGAGGTCTATATTCCGGCCTGTCCGGACCACTGCGATCCGGCGGCCGCCTGGCCGGTCAAGCAGAGCTGACAGCGCACCGCCGGCGGGCATAGACAAGGATCAGTCAATGCGTGGAAGCACCAGGATCCGCCTGATAGAGCACACCGATGCCGGCCCGATCGCCGCGCACCGGGTGCGGGACGTCGAGGCTTTCCGGCCGTGGGAACCGGACCAGCCCGCCGACTTCTTCACCGCGGAGGGCCAGGCGCAGCGGATCGACAGGCTGCTGGCCGAACACCGGGCCGGCAGGGTCTGGCCGGGTGTGGTGCTCGCCGACGACCTGGTCATCGGGCAGATCACCGTCGGAGGCATCCTGCCGCAGCCGCATCTTCGCCGCGCTTCCGTCGGGTACTGGATCGGCAGCGTCGCCCAGAATCTAGGCCACGCAGGGCGCGCCGTCGGGCTCGTACTCCGGGTGATGACGGACGAACTCGGCTTGCACCGGGCCGAGGCTTCCACCAACCTGGAGAATCTTCCGTCGCAGCGGGTGCTGCGCCGCAACGGGTTCAGCCCGTACGGCGTCGCGCACTCCTCCATCTTCCTCGACGGGAGCTGGCGGGACGCGCTGCTGTGGGAACGGGTCCTGGGTGACTGACTGATTTCCCATGACCGTTGTCAGGCGTCGAGGGTCCTCACCGGGTCGCTGAGGTCGTGCCCGCAGCACGCCGTAGCCGTGCCCACAGAGACGTCAACAGGGTGGCGCCAGAGACTTCGCCGGGAGAGTCGGCATCCGGCGATGTGGCGGTGGGCTCCGCTCGGTCACCGTGGGCGTCTCCGCGGAATGCTACGGCTGCCTCCCCGATGCCGACTACCTCCAGCAGGGTGTCCAGGGCCTTGTCGGCCTGCTCGTGTGCCTGGGTGAGCCAGACAAACGAGAGGCCGAGCGGATTGCTGTCGTGCTTGCTGATCGCGAAGCTGAAGCCCTTCAGCCCGAACAGAACGACGTCGAGATCGTCCAGCCCGTCCCAGGACCGTTCCACGTGCAGACGGAGTCGCTGCGCGACGGGCTGCACCGGCAGCTTCAACGCCCCGATCATCTGGAAGAGCGGGGCGGAGTGCGCCCAGACGCTGTACTGGTAGGCGGGGTTCTTGCCCGTGTAATAGGGCAGTTGCACGGCCGGCTCCCAGTCGGGTTCAGGACCCGGGACCTCTGTCTCTGTCACAGCAACTCCTCCCGCCAGCCTCAAGCCGACGGGTGAGCAACCTACCTTGACGGGGTTGGCCAGGGTTGTGCGGCGCCGGACCCGGTTGCGTCCATGTCAGGAGTGCGAAGCTCCTTGCGCCGGGCGCGTGAGCATGCCGGTGACAGAACGTCGCATGGATACGAGGCACGCAGCGCTGATGTACACGGTGACGACGACCTCCAGCAGGTCTTCCTCGACGGTCGCCCAACGTGCCAGGTAGTACACGTTCAGGACGACCACGATCGAGAGCACTGCCGCTGCTGTCCAACGAGGCGTACGGACGGCGACTCGGGGCAGTCCCAGCACCGCTGCCGCGCACAACATGAGCAGAGCGGTCAGCATGGCGCCGGTGATGAGCGTGTACTGGTTCGCGGTGGTCGAACAGTCGGTCTGTGTGCCGACCGCTTCCCATTCGCACATCACCCGGCCGGCGCCGAGCGCTGTGCCCCAGAAGAACTGGATCCCTACGGCCACTTCGACCACCACCAGCACGGAAGCGATGAGAAGGAGGACCCTTTGCATCCCACGGTCCCTTGCTATGGCGTGCAGTTCCTGTCCCATGTGCTGATCATGCCGCAAGCCGGCCGGCTGTCGCCCGAAATGGGTTGCCGTTGTCGCGCGACGTGCGGTGACATTCCGGCATGAGCAACACGCTGACCCGGCGGGACGAATTGCCCAGTTGGGAGGGCAAGGAGAAGGTGCCGCGCGCCGGTGCCGGCGAACGACACCGCGTCGAGCCGGACAGGCAGGAGGCAATGTGAGTCGGAGGCGGTACGTGCCCCGAGGGGTGCCGGGTGGTTATCGCATCTGGGACAACACGGGGCGCCGGTGGTGGGGCGACCTCTACCAGCTGTGCCCTGATGATCTCGTCGCCGCGCTCAACGGCGGCGCGAGCCACGAGAGGATCACCGCTCTTCTCAGGCACTACCGGGCCCTGAAGCGATAGACGCTCACTCCGCGCGGTGTCCGGGAGCGGTGCCGCCGCGGACGAAGGCGGCGCGCAGGGCGTGGTAGGGGGCCCGGGGGTCGGAGAAGATGGCGCGCATACGGGCGAGCTCCGCGTCGCGGTAGGCGGACAGGGGCTTGAGTGCCTCGCGCCGTTCGAGGTCGGCCTTCTTGCCGGCGATGCGGGCCTGTGCCGCGGAGGTGCCGGCCAGGCGGGCGGCCAGCCGCGTCACGTCGGCGCCGAAGTCCTGCGGCCCGCACATGAGCAGCCGGTCGACCAGGCCGAGCCGCATGGCCTCCGTGGCGCCGACCGGCATGGCCCGTTCAGTGAGCCGTCGCGCCGTGCCAGGGCCGACGCGGTGGGGCAGGGAGTACGTCCAGTACTCCGAGCCGTACAGCCCCATCAGGCGGTAGTGCGGGTTGAGGACGACGCCCTGGCGGCACCAGACCTCGTCCGCGGCCAGGGCGAGCATCACGCCTCCGGCGCCCGCGTTGCCGCCGAGCGCCGCGACCACCAGGCGGTCGGTGGTGGTGAGGACGGCCGCCACGAGGTCGTTCATGGCCGTGATGTTGGCCCAGGACTCCGCGGCGGGGTCCGCGGCGGCCTCGATGGTCTTGAGGTCGATGCCGTTGGAGAACACGTCCCGGCCGCCGCCGAGCACCAGCACCGAGGTGGGCCGTGCGCAGGCGCGCCGGTACGCCGTCAGCAGCCGCCGGCACGCCTCGGTGGACAGGGCGCCGCCCGGGAGGGAGAACGAGAGCACGCCCGCGGCCCCCTGCTCGCGGTAGCGGATGTCGGTCCAGTCGTCCTCGTCCGCCTCCCGGGCGGGGACCTCGGGAAGGCCCGGCAGCAGTGCGCCGAGCGCCGTGACCGCGGGCAGGGCGAACGTCGCGGGGCCGCCGGGGGAGCGGGTGGCCCGCAGTCGCGGGATCCACACCGCGCCGTCCGAGGTCGCCCGGCACACCGCGCCCGCCCGGGTGGCGAGCAGCTGCCCGGGCTCGCCGCGCAGCCGCTGCTCGGGGTGGCCGCCGTGCAGGAACCAGCGGGCGCCGAGCAGTTCGTCCCGTACGCCGGGGCGGGAGTCGGCGGCGCGCAGCTTGCGCAGGACCGTGCCGGTGGTGTCGAGGGACCAGTCGATGCGGCGCTCGTCCTGGGTGACGGCCGGCCGGGTGCGGACGTGGGTGCGGACCGCCGGGTCGGTCTGCGGCCGCGGGAGGTACGCGCCGGAGGCGACCCGCTCGGCCGCCAGCAGGACGGCCTCCATGGCGGCGTCGGAGACCTCCCCGCGGTACAGGTCGCTCTTGCCGACCGGCGGCACGGCGCAGCCCACGGAGGCCCAGATCGGCCCGGCGTCCATCTCGGCCTCCGCCTGGAGGACCGTCACGCCCCAGGTGGCGGCGCCTTCCTGGATCGCGCGGTCCAGTGAGGCCGGGCCCCGGTCGCCCGATGGCCCGGGGTGGACGACCAGGCAGGTGCGGCCGGCGAAGACGTCCGGCGGGATCGCGGTCCGCAGCATGGGCGCGATGACGAGCTCCGGCTCGTAGCGGGCCACCGCCGCGCGCAGCGTGTGCTCGTCCGGGGTCACCTCGACGGCGACGCTGTGGCCGAGTTCGGTCAGTTCCACCAGGGCCCGCTGGGTCAGGCTGTTGAACGCAGAAGCCACCAACAGGATGTGCATCCGTACCTCCCGGCCACCCGGCACGGTCGGGGGGCGCCAGGACTCTTGGGAGCGATGATGCCCGGCGGACGGGCGCCGCCCGGTGCGGCCCGGCCGGGGCGTCACCCGATCGGCCAGAACCGACTATTGACGCGGACGCATCAAGTCGATAGGTCTATACCAGATACTTTGGTACAGACCACATTGGTGCCTGTTCCCGCCTGTGGAGGCATGGATGCGAAGAACTCTGGCCCTGGTCACCGCGCTCGTCGGAGCGCTCGTCCTGCTCCTCGCCCCGCCCGCCGCCGCGGCCACCCCGACCGCGGCCTTCGTGAAGACCTCGACCTGGGACACCGGTTACCAGGGGCAGTACACGATCACCAACGGCGGCACCACCACGCTCAACGGGTGGACCGTCGAGTTCGACCTGCCCTCCGGGACCACCGTCGGCTCCTACTGGGACGCCCTGCTCACCCAGAGCGGCAGCCACTACACCTTCAAGAACCGTGACTACAACGGCACTCTGGCCCCCGGCGCCACCGCCGCCTTCGGCTGGGTCTCGGCCGGCACCGCCGCGCCCACCGGCTGCAAGCTCAACGGCGGCTCCTGCACGGGTGGTGGCGGCGGCTCCGACACCACCGCGCCCAGCGTCCCGACCGGGGTGACGGTCGGCTCGGCGACGAGCTCGTCCCTCACCGTGCGCTGGACCGCCTCCACGGACAACTCCGGCAGCGTCGCCGGCTACGAGGTCTCGCGGGACGGCGGCACGCCCGTCGCCGTGACCGGCACCTCGTACACCGCCACCGGGCTCCAGGCGAGCACCGCCTACGGCTTCCGGGTGCGGGCCAAGGACGCGGCCGGCAACACCTCCGCCTACAGCACCGCCGTCAGCGGGACGACCACCTCCGGCGGCGGCACCAACCCGCCGCCCGGCGGCGTGCGGACCGCGCCCTACATCGACATGGGCGCGTGGCCGACGCCCAGCCTCACCGCCATGTCCTCGGCGAGCGGTCTGAAGAGCTTCACCATGGCCTTCATCACCGCCTCGTCCTGCAAGGCGATGTGGTTCAACGCCTATGACCCGCGCGCGGCGTGGGGCAAGGACCAGATCGACGCCATCCGGGCGGCCGGCGGTGACGTCAAGATCTCCTTCGGCGGTGCGTCCGGCATCGAACTGGCCCAGGCGTGCGGCACGGTCGACGCGCTGTACAACGAGTACAACGCGGTGGTGAACGCCTACGGCCTGACCTACGCGGACTTCGACATCGAGGGCGCGGCCACCGCCGACCCCGCCTCCGTCGCCCGCCGCTCCCAGGCGCTGGCCCGCCTCCAGCAGGCCCACCCCGGGCTGCGGATCTCGCTCACCCTGCCCGCGCTGCCCGAGGGGCTGACGGCCGACGGGCTGTCCGTCGTGCGCTCCGCGCGGGACGCGGGGGTCACCCTCGACGTCGTCAACATCATGGCGATGGACTACTACCGCTCGGTCGACTACGGCGACGCCGCCGTCCAGGCCGCCAACAGCACCTTCGCCCAGCTCAAGTCCCTCTACCCGGCCAAGAGCGACGCCCAGGTGTGGGCCATGACCGGCGTCACGCCGATGCTCGGCCAGAACGACGACGGCCGCATCTACGACCAGGCCGACGCGCGCCAGCTGGTCGGCTTCGCCCAGGGCAAGCACCTGGGGATGCTGGCCTTCTGGGAGATGACGCGCGACCGCAACGCCTGCAACGGCGCGCTCTACATGTGCACGAACATCGCGCAGTCGCCGTACGAGTTCTCGAAGATCTTCGCGGGCTACAGCGGCTGACGCCGCGCCGGCGGCCGTCGCGGCCGCATCGTTCGCTGCTCCATCGGGCCGCCATCGCGTACACATCGCGGTGGCGGCCCGCTGCTTTCCGGTCGATGTGGAGATGATGTGTCGGGCCGTGAAGGCGCTTTCACCGAGTCCCCGGCTCCACTGAGTCCTTTCACCCGGCGCCCAGCCCCGCCCCAAGTGCGACACAACGGATAGTGCACAGTGTGAACAATCGGTGACCGAAAGTTGCGGAGCGATGTGACGCGGACGTGTCCGATGCACAAGACTCCGGGACGTCCGATTACCGGAGCGAGAGCCGAAGGAGTGTTCGCTATGCGGTTCAGTGCGGTGAGTGTCTGTCTGGCCCTGGTGGCGGCGGTGGGTTCGGCGGGCGTGGCGGCCGGCACCGCCGAGGCGCGACCGGCCGGTGCGACGAGCCTGTACGCACCTTCCGCCGTGGTGCTGTCCGTGGGCAAGGGCGAGGATCCGGCCACGGCGACCATGCAGCGCACGGTGGTCCTGCGGTGCAGCCCCAGCCCGTACGGCGACCACCCGGACCCGGTCTCCGCCTGCGCGGAACTCAGGGCGGTGCAAGGGGACTTCGCGGCGCTGACCGCCGGGCCCTCGGGTGTGAGCTGCACGCGCATCTGGGATCCCGTCGTCGTCGCGGCGGACGGGGTCTGGGAGGGCCGGCGTGTCACCTTCAGCCGCGCGTTCGGCAACGCGTGCATGTTGCGCGGCAGTGACGCACACGGTGTCTTCGCCTTCTGACGCGCCGTCGGGCGGACGGTGACGTCGAAGGTGTGACCCAAAGGCCACGGGGTTCACCGTGGGGGAGAGCCCTGTGAGGGGCGGCCGACTCGTGGGACGGAGTCGGCCGCCCCTGATTTTTTGTGTGCCGACGCGGTGGGGGTGGGCGCGCCAATTCCCCTTCGTTCGCGAGGGCTTGACGTGGTATTGGTCTAGTCCTACCGTCATCCGTCAATCGAAGCGTTCACGGGTGAGTCCCTGGTTCACTCCTGTGAACGCGCCGTCTCCTGGGAAGGCGTCCCCCACATGTCCCCCACACCTCGCGGTCTCCTGTCCAAGGCCGTCCTCGCCCTCAGTACGGCCCTCGTGGCCGCCCTGCTGTCAGCGGTCCCCGGCACCGGCCGAGCCTCGGCGGCCCCGGCGGCCTTCACGCACCCCGGTGTCCTGGTCAGCCAGTCCCAACTCGACTTCGTCCGCGGCAAGGTCCAGGCCGGCGCGCAGCCCTGGAAGGCCGCGTACGACCAGATGATGGCCTCGCCCTACGCCTCGCAGTCGCGGACCCCCAAGCCGCGCGCGGTGGTCGAGTGCGGCTCGTACTCCAACCCCAACTACGGCTGCACCGATGAGCGCGAGGACGCGATCGCGGCCTACACCAACGCGCTGGCCTGGTACATCACCCGCGACAGCAGGTACGCGCAGAAGGCGATCCAGCTCATGGACGCCTGGTCGGCCACCATCACCGACCACACCAACAGCAACGCGCCGCTGCAGACCGGCTGGGCCGGCTCGGTGTGGCCGCGGGCCGCGGAGATCATCCGCTACTCGTACGGCAACTGGCCGAACGTGAACCGCTTCGCGACCATGCTGCGCAACGTCTACCTCCCCGAGGTCATCAACGGCTCCAAGAGCAACGGCAACTGGGAGCTGAGCATGATGGAGGCCGCCGTCGGCATCTCCGTCTTCCTCGACGACAAGGCTTCCTACGACAAGGCCGTCACCCGCTACCTCAACCGCGTCGCGGCCTACGTCTACCTCGACACCGACGGCGCGCTGCCGAAGACCGTGCCCGGCAGCGGGCTCGACACCCGGGACGAGATCGTCGGCTACTGGCAGGGACAGTCCACCTTCGTGACCGGCCTCACCCAGGAGACCTGCCGGGACTTCACCCACACCGGCTACGGCATCTCCGCGATCTCCCACGTCGCCGAGACCAGCCGTATCCAGGGCCAGGACCTCTACCCGCAGGTCGGCGAGCGGCTCCGGCAGGCGCTCGGGTTCCAGTCCAAGTACCAGCGGGGTGAGGCCGTGCCGTCCTGGCTGTGCGGCGGGCACCTGAACCTCGGACTCGGGCCGGTGACCGAGGTCGGCTACAACGCGATCCACAACCGGCTCGGCTACGCCATGACCAACACCCAGGCGCTGACCGAGTCCCAGCGCCCCGCGGGCAGCAACAACCTCTTCGTCGCCTGGGAGACGCTGACCCACGGGGATAACCTCTCGTGAACCAGTAGAGGTGATCGGCGGCGGAGGGGACAGGGGCATGACGGCTGTACGTGCGGAGCGCAGCGGACCCGTCACGACGGTGGTGCTCTCGCGCCCGGCGGCGCGCAACGCCGTCGACGGCCCGACCGCACGTGAACTGGCCACTGCCTTCCGCGAATTCGACGCCGATCCGGATGCTTCGGTCGCCGTGCTGTGGGGTGAGGGCGGCACCTTCTGCGCGGGTGCCGACCTCAAGGCCATCGGCACCCCGCGCGGCAACGAGGTGACCGACGTACGGGACGAGGGGGACGGCCCGATGGGGCCGACCCGGATGCGGCTGGGCAAGCCGGTCATCGCGGCCATCTCCGGTCACGCGGTGGCCGGCGGCCTGGAACTCGCCCTCTGGTGCGACCTGCGGGTCGCCGAGGAGGACGCGGTGCTCGGCGTGTTCTGCCGGCGCTGGGGCGTGCCGCTGATCGACGGCGGTACGGTCCGGCTGCCGCGCCTCATCGGCACCTCGCGGGCGATGGACCTGATCCTGACGGGCCGTCCGGTCGACGCGGCCGAGGCGTACGCCATGGGGCTGGTCAACCGGGTCGTCCCGGCGGGCGGCGCGCGCGAGGCGGCGGAGCGGCTGGCGGCGGAGATCGCCGCGTTCCCGCAGACCTGTGTACGGCACGACCGGCTGGCCGTGCTCGAGGCCGAGGGGCTCCAGGAGGGTGCGGCCCTCGCCGCGGAACTGCGGCACGGCCGGATCTCGCTCGCGGAGGCGGCCGAGGGCGCGGCCCGCTTCGCCGCGGGCGCGGGGCGGCACGGGACGTTCGGGCAGGACGGGCCGGGCGCGGCTTCCTGACGCGCGGTGTCCTGGCACGGGACGTGCTGCGGTGAGGTGTGGTCGGCCTTGGTCGCCTGTTCGCCCGGGCCATGCCCTCAGCCTGTGGCGGCCCCCGGGCCGCGGGTCCCCGTCGTGGCACGTGCCCGTCACCGCATCGAGCGTGCCCACCATCACCGTCATCACCGTCATCACCTCTCCTGCCTTTCTGGCCTTTCCGGCTTTTACGACCCTTCTGATATGGCACACCACCGTTTCGCCCCGTCGCGTTGCCCGCCTGGCGGGAATTGACCCGATGCGGTGACAGGCCGGGACGAGGGGGCGGGACGGCACCGGGCCCGTCGCCCGTCGCCGTCGTTTCCCCGCCCCCGCGTGGGGCGTCGGTGACCGGGGCGTGCGGGGTGGCTGGTTCCTGTGTGTGGGCTGTGTGTGCCCTCTGGACAACGGAATGTCATGAGCACTTAAATCTGGCTCCGCTTCACCTCCCCACCGCGCATGCGCCTCCGCGCACGTCCCCGCGACCCGAGGAGCAGGATGCAGCACACAATGAGACGCGCCGTGACCGCGACCGCCGCGGCCGTCGGCCTCACCGCCCTGACCGCGGCGCTACTCGTGCCGTCGGCCGCGTCGGCGGACCACCGGAACCTTCCCTCGCGCGCCACCGGCGTGGCCCGGGCCGACGCCGCCGTCAGCCTGCCGGCCGGGCAGGGGCGCACCGTCCGCGACGTCGTCACCGACGCCGACGGCGCTCAGCACGTCCGCTACGACCGCACCTACCGCGGACTGCCGGTCCTGGGCGGCGACATGGTCGTGCACCTGGCCCCCGGCGGTGCCTGGGCGGGCACGCAGCGGGCCACCGGCGCCGACCTCGCCGTACCGGGCGTCACGCCCGCCGTCCCGGCCGCCGCCGCCGCCGACAAGGGCGTGGCGGCCCTGCGTTCGGCCCACCGCGGCACGGCCTTCCGGCAGGCCAAGGCCAAGCCCCAACTGGTCGTCGACGCCCTGCACGGCACGCCGCGCCTGGCCTGGCGGACCACCGCCGTCGGCCTCGACAGTCTCGGCAACCCCGCCGCCCGCGTCATCGTCACCGACGCCCGCACGGGCGCCCGCATCGACGCCTGGGACGCCCTGGAGACCGCCGCGGGCGACGGCGCGTCCCTCTACGGCGGCAACGTCCCCCTGGAGACCACGCTCAGCGGCAGCAGCTACCAGCTGAAGGACCCGACCCGGGGGAACACGTACACCGGCGACGCACAGAACAAGACGGACCTGTGCCTCTTCGGGATCTGCTTCTCCCGTGCCCCCGCGGTGCTGTTCACCGACGCCGACAACCACTGGGGCACCGGCACCACGGCCGACCGGGCGACGGCCGCCGTCGACGCCCAGTACGGCACCGACGAGACCTGGGACTACTACAAATCCGTGCACGGCCGGAACGGCATAGCCGGCGACGGCAAGGGCTCGTACAACCGCGTCCACTACGGCAGCAACTACAACAACGCCTTCTGGGACGACAGTTGTTTCTGCATGACCTACGGCGACGGTGACGGCACCACCTTCGGCCCGCTCGTCGCCCTCGACGTGGCCGGGCACGAGATGTCGCACGGTGTCACCTCGCGCACCGCCGCCCTCACCTACTCCGGCGAGTCCGGCGGGCTCAACGAGGCCACTTCGGACATCTTCGGCACCCTGGTCGAGTGGTCCGCGGGCAACACCTCCGACCTCGGTGACTACCTCATCGGCGAACGCATCGTGAAGCCCGGCTTCGGCAAGGCGGCACTGCGCTTCATGGACAAGCCCTCCAAGGACGGCAGTTCGGCCGACTGCTGGAGCTCCGGCGTCGGCAACCTGGACGTCCACTACTCCTCGGGCGTCGCCAACCACTTCGCCTACCTGCTCGCCGAGGGCAGCGGGGCCAAGACGGTCAACGGCGTCAGCTACAACAGCCCCACCTGCAACGGTTCCACGGTGGGCGGGATCGGCCGCGACAAGCTCGGCAAGATCTGGTACCGGGCCCTGACGGTCTACATGACCTCCGGCACCACCTACGCGGGCGCCCGCACCGCCACCCTCAAGGCCGCCGCGGATCTCTACGGCGCGTCCGGCGCCGACTACGCCGCCGTGGCCGCGGCCTGGTCCGCCGTCAACGTCAACTGAGCTGCCGCCCGTCGTGCCATCCGCCGCCCCGTCTCCCTTTGTCCGGGCGGGGCGGCGGGGCTTTGCCCACCGGTGCCGAGGCGACGACCCGGTGACCGGCGCCATGATTTTCCACCGTTTCCGCCCGGAGCCGGTGGAACCGGTGACAGGGGCCGCCGGCAGCCGATAATCTCCGGATCGACGGACAGGGCCCGACGGACATGTGCCTCCCGCTTTCGCAGAAAAATCCCCCCACGGAATGAACGACGTCGTTGTTCGCCGCAGGGCGGATACTTTCACCGGGGAGCCGAGATGGCAGACGGTCAGGGGAAATCCGGCGATGATCCGAGGGTCCTGGACAAGACCCTCACCATGCTCTTCGACGCGCTCGACATGTTGCCGGAGCCGGTGCGTGCCAAGGCGCAGGAAGAAATCAAGCTGCTGCTGTCCATGCTGCAGGAACGCCGCAGCCCGAGACTGATGCTCTACGGCCGGCGTGGCGCCGGAAAGTCCCTGCTGACCAACGCGCTCTTCGGCGCACCACTGCGCGCGACCGGGGCGGTCCGTGCGCAGACGGGGCTGGCGCACTGGGAAGCCTGCCAGTTCGGCGGTCGTGAGGTGGACATCCTGGACACCCGGGGTGTCCAGGAGGGATCCGCGCCCGCGGAGGCCGATCCCGCCGACACGGCCGAGGAGTCCTTGCTCGCGGCGGTCCGGGAGAAGTGCCCCGATGCCATCGCCTTCCTCGTCAAGGCCACGGACGTGGACGCGGCGATAGCCGAGGACCTGGCCATCCTCGAGCGTGTGCACCGTGAGGCGGCGCGCATTCACGGGACCGGCATCCGGATCATCCCGGTCCTCACCCAGTGCGACCAACTGCATCCCAGCGACATCAGGTTCCCCCCGCGCGACGAGGAGGACCCCGAGAAGATGGGCAACGTCGCGGAGGCGACGTCGGTCCTGATGGAGCACCTGAACGGCAACGCCTACCTCGCCGAGCACATCGCCGGGGACGTGGTGCCGACCTCGGCGCTGCTGTTCTTCGACGCCGAGGGGAGGGTGGTGGAGAGGCGCGACTACCGATGGAACATCGACGTGCTGGCGCTGCGGATCCAGGAGATCCTGCCGGACGACGCGCAGGTCGAGTTCGCGCGGCTCGCGCAGTTTCGCAAAGTTCAGAAAAGGCTGGCGAGGCGGATCGTGACGGCTTTCGCCGTGATCTGCGGGGCGGTAGGGGCGACTCCCATTCCGGTGGCGGACCTTCCGGTACTCGCGGCTTTTCAGGCGACCATGATCACATTGATCGCCTACGTATCGGGCCGGGAGATGTCCTTGGCCACTTCGAAGGAGCTGATCGTCGGACTCGGGGGAAACGTCGGGGCCGGTCTGGCGCTGCGCGAAATCGCCCGCGGCATCCTGAAGGTGGTCCCGGTGGCGGGCAACGTCGCGTCGGGGGCCATAGCCTCTGCCGGCACGAAGTCCCTCGGCGAGGCGGCCATCTTCTATTTCATCGACAAGCGGCCGCTGGAGACCGTACGGAAGCACTTCGAGTCCTCTCGGTGAGGAATGCGGGGCGCGTACCGGCAGGGGGAGGGGGAAGGGGCATGGCCGCAGGGGACCACCTCGTGGTGACCAGGCCGGACGGCTGGATCGCCGCGGGACGCAGGCATCACGGAATCGATATGGGAGACGGCACGGTCGCGCATCTGACCGGGTTCTCCAAGCGCAGCGCCAAGGCGATCCGGACCAATCTGCGGGTCTTCGCGCAAAGCGGCGATCCGCAGGTGGTGGACTACGACTGGATTGCCCGTAACCCCCCTCACTTCGCCGCCGGGCGCAAACGCCGCCGGGGTGCGCCGCCCATCCACCCCCTGCCTGTGCAGGAGGTGCTGTCCAGGGCGCTGCACGGCCTGGACATGGGTGGCTACAACGCGGCCGCGAGGAACTGCGAACACTGGGCGACACTCGTGAAGACCGGAGTCTCGTTCAGCTACGAGGTCGAGGAGCGCGCGTACAACCCGCTCCCCGAGTTCGCCGTCGCACTCCTGTGGGAGGTGCTGCGCGGAACGAATCCCCACGACACGGCCGGGAACTACCTGGGAAGCGTGTACGAGCACGGAGGTGCCCACTACCGGGAACAGTACGCGGAGCCGGGTGCGATCCCCCCGTCGTGGTCCCGGTCGGTGGACGGTCGCGCCTCCTGGCAGCCGGTGGCGCAACGGGATGTGCCCCACCCGCTCAGAGAAGTG
The DNA here is from genome assembly GCF_040644455.1 of Streptomyces sp. NPDC046977. Lineage (NCBI taxonomy): Bacteria > Bacillati > Actinomycetota > Actinomycetes > Kitasatosporales > Streptomycetaceae > Streptomyces > Streptomyces sp. NPDC046977. The sequence goes on along the minus strand of NZ_JBEYWO010000017.1, from coordinate 135,711 downwards.
GCGGTCGCGCGGCGATGACCGCGGAGAACGGGATCGCCACCTTCGCCGCCTTGGTGGCGGTCGTCGGACTGTGGGCGCAAATCCGCTCGATGCGTGCCCAGTTGACCGTGCAGAACTTCTCCCACTACAACGAGCGGTACCAGCGTGCCGTGGCGTCCTTCCCGCCGTCGGTACTCGCTCCCGACTTCGACCTGGCGGCCCTGCCCGCGGAGGAGCAGCTCGCGCTCGGCAGGGCTTTCTGGTACTACTTCGACCTCTGTCTGGAGGAGTACCACCTGTACCGCCAAGGACTTGTCTCGGCCGACGTATGGCGCATGTGGGAGTCCGGCATGCGGGCGGCTATGACCCGCACCGCCTTTCGCCAGGGCTGGGCACAGGTAAACGCGGTGACGTCCTATGCGGAATTCCCCGGCTTCGTGGAGCTGATGGACGGCTTCGCCCGCTCGGCGCCGGGCCGACCGGCCAACTGACAGGCCCCGAGCCTGAGGAGGCGCACCACATGGACGTCGTCGACTGGCTGCTGGACAGCGACCCGGCGATCCGCTGGCAGGTGATGCGGGATCTCACGGACGCTCCCGAGGCGCGGGTCGCGGAGGAGCGGGCCCGCGTCGCGCGCGAGGGCTGGGGCGGGCGACTGCTGTCCCTCCAACTGCCGCACGGCCAGTGGCCCTCCGCGGTACCGGAGTTCCCTTCCGGGGACGCCGAGAAGTGGTGGCTCGCGCTCGGACCCGCGCGGCAGGGGACGCTGTTCCCCGGGTGGACGTCCACGACCTGGAGTCTGGTGCTGCTGCGGGCCTTCGGCGCCGGGCCCGACAGCTCGGCGGTGCGCCGTGCGGTCGGTCTTGTGCGCGACAACGTCCGGTGGGAGCACGACGGCGAGCGGTACTTCTCCGGCGAGGTGGAGCCGTGCATCAACGGCCGGACCGTGGCGCTCGGAGCCTGGTTCGGCGTGGACGTCGCACCGGTCGTCGAACGGCTCCTCGGCGAGCAGATGGCCGACGGCGGGTGGAACTGCGAGCAGGAGAACGGCTCCACCCGCGGGTCGTTCCACACCACGATCGAGGTGCTGGAAGGACTGCTGGAACACGAGCGTGCGGCAGGAGGCGATCCCGGCGCGGCCGCTGCCCGGCTCCGCGGCCAGGAGTACCTGCTGGAGCGGGGGCTGTTCCGGCGGCTGTCGACCGGCCGGGCCGTCGACCGGGACCGCAAGACCGGGGGACCGACCGCCTGGTCGCAGTTCTCCTACCCGCCCTTCTGGCACTACGACGTGCTGCGCGCGCTCGACCATCTGCGCGCGGCAGGTGCCACCCCCGACGACCGAGTGGCCGAGGCGATCGACCTGGTCCGCTCCAAGCGCGGTGCGGACGGCCGCTGGCCGCTGGAGAACCCGCATCCCGGCGCGCTGCACTTCCCCCTCGACGAGGGGGCGGGGAAGCCGAGCCGGTGGAACACCCTGCGGGCCCTGCGCGTGCTCCGGTGGTACGAGCAGGCCCTGACGTAGACCGGCCGGGACGACCGGCGCGGCGTGTGCGGCCCGCCCGCTCGCGCGGGCGGGGCGCGGTCACAGGTCGAGCAGGTGGATGCGCCGCCGGGAGGACGGGGAGGTGCCGAGGGTGATGGCGGGGCGGGGGCGGCTGCCGGGGACGGCGCGGTCGAGGCGGACGCGGCCGCCGAGTTCGACCGTTCCGTGCGGCTGGGGGGCGGTCAGGATCTGGGAGCCCCGGCCCTGCGTGATGTTGAGGGAACGATTCAGCCGGTCCGTGAGCAGCAGGGCCGCGGAGCCGGAGGCCTCGACCTCGGCGGGGCCCGCGGGACGGCCCGGGAAGCCGCGGGCGCGGACGCGGCCGGCGGCCTCGTCCTCCCAGGCCCAGGCGTACAGCCATTCACCGGGGGACGGCACGGGGAGCGTGTCGACCTCGCGGGGCGAGGCGTACTGGCGCAGGGTCCGGCTCCTGGCCCATTCGGGGCTGGCCTCGACCCAGTTGAACTCCCCGTCGAGCCGGACGCCCAGCTCTCCGGCGGGGGTGATCAGCTCGGGGGCATCCAGCAGCCAGGCGGCCGCGAGCGAGGCAGAGCCGGCGAAGGGGAGCCGGCTGCCGGGGATGCGGATGTCGACGACCCCGCGCTCGCTGTCATCGACGAAGACCGTCTCGGGCAGGCCCGACTGCCGGGCGAAAGTGGCGCGTTCGGCCTCGTTGGCGGCGGCGTCCTCGTCGCGCACGACGGCGACGCGGTTGCCCAGGCCGCCGTCGGGTGCGCAGAAGACGCGGACTATGTCATATCCGGAGTGCATGGCTCAGACCTCGGCGAGCGTGGGGACGGGAGCCGGGCGGTAGAGCGCGGCGGACTGGAGCGCCGTGATGCGCTCGATGACCAGGATCAGCAGCACGGCCGCTGCCGCCATGAGTACCTCGGAGACCACGAGGCCGGCCATCGACCCCGGGGAGATCTGGGCGACCGCGGTGAGTGCGAGCCCGTGCCCCACCCAACCCGCCCACCAGAGGCCCGCCAGTGTCGTGTCGCGCTTCCTGTCCCACGCCGGGGAGCTCGCGCGCCCGATGGCCAGGACGTGCTGCAGCGGGACGAAGAGGTTGACCAGGGGGACGAACCACGCGCCGGTCACCCAGCCGCCGGTGGGCACCTCGGCCTCGGGGGACAGATGCAGGGCGTTGCGCCGGGCCCTGGCGAGCCACACCAGGAAGAGCACGGCCGACAACGTCATCAGCCAGAAGAAGATCTGCGTGCCGAGGATCGGGTCGTGCGGTGCCTCGTCCTGCTGGGACACCAGGTCAGGCACGGTGTGTTCGCGGAATTCCAGGGCGCGGAAGACGTCCGCGACGGCGGCCGCGGCTATCGCCGTCTGTGCGGCCCGGGCGAGCGGCCGGGGTGCCTTGCGGGGAGGTGCTGTCATGGTCGGGGGGCCTGCTTCTCAAGGGCGTGCGCGGAGGCAGCGGACACGGGGGCGGAGTGATCATAGGGTGTGTTCGCCCTGCGCGCCGACGAGTTGGGGGTCCCGGACCGCGTGCGGTCCGGGACCCTTCCTGGTCAGGGCTATGTCAAGGACCGGCAATACAGTGCGTCGGGTGTGCGCGAGGAGCCGATACGGCCGGTGAAGGCGAGGCCGGCCGCGTACTCGCCGTCCGCGCACTGGCCCTTGTAGTTCCCGTACGCGAAGTCGCCGCCCTTGGCGGAGGCGGGCCGGTTGTCGCCGCGGTCGAACCACACCGTGCGGCCGCCCGCGCCGAGGGAGGTACGGGCGACGGCGCACAGCACGCTGGAGACGGCGGCGCCGCGGACGGCGTAGCCCACCATGAAGTCACCTTGCGGACATTGGTACTTGGTGTACCCCGAGGCCCAGTCGCCGCCGGATGCGACATACCGTTCGTCGGTCACCACCTCGTACGCGCCGGAGGCGGCCCACAGGTCGCCCGCGCCGGTGTCGGTGCACAGCCCGCGGTTGCCGGTGTGGGCCACCCCCACCAGCCGCTGGTCGTCGGGGCACGCCGCCTTGCGGGCGCCGGAGTCCCAGTCGGGGCGGGCACGCAGGCGCAGGCTCTGCACGAAGTCGCCGTGGTCGGGGCTGAGCATGGACCAGCGCGGCACGGGGTCCACATGGCCCGTCCTCCCGGGGGCGGTGATCAGCCGGGTCCACGCGTCGGCGCGCCAGTCGTCGCCGTCGTACAGGCCCATGCGGTGGCCCGCCGCGTCCCAGTGGAGCAGGGCCCAGCCGTTGCCCCGGCGGTTCTCGTGCCAGCCGACGAGCGGCCAGTACGCGAAGTCCGCGTCGGTCTCGATCAGGAAGTCGGTGAAGTTCGCGAACCAGGCGCGGGTCCGCTCACTGGTCTCGTCGCGGCCCCCGACGCCGAACTCGCTGATCCACAGCGGTGCGGTGAAGTGCTGGTCGGGGGTGGAGGGGACGTAGAAGGCCTGGCGGCGCAGCTCCGCGTACAGGTCGTCGCGGGAGAGGTCGCTGTAGCGCGGGTCGTGGGTCTCGCCGATCCCGGTGGCGCCGCTGTGGCGGGGGCCGGTGTAGCCGTAGAAGTGCGCCGAGTACACCAGCTTCCCGGACCGTACGAGGGTGTGGGACAGACGCTGGACGGGTTCCAGCGTCGGGCGGTCGTGGGGGAAGCCGTCGATGGGCAGACCGGTCCAGTTGATGCCCTCGACGATGATCAGCAGGTCGGGGTCGGCCTCCTGGAGGATGCGATCGCCCAGGTGCTGGGAGGCGGCGAACCAGTCGTGGTCGTCGCCGAGACCCCAGTTGGGGTCGTCCAGGACCGAGCGGCGGACCTCGTTGTACAGGTCGGCGCCGACGACACGGGGATTGTCACGGTAGCGGCGCACCATGAACAGCCAGTCGGTCTCCCAGGCCGCGGTGGACTGCGACGCGTTCCAGCGTTCGTTGCCGTCCACGCCGCAGCACCAGCGGGTGGTGTTGGTGTGGTTGTTGAGGATCACGGCGAAGCCCGCGTCGGTGAGCGCCCGTACGACGGCGTCGTACACCTCCAGCGGTGTCCTGCCGCGCAGTTGCGGATTGGCCGCGACGGAGGCGTCGGTGACGGGGACGGTGTCGTGGATCATCTCGTCGGAGAAGGGCAGCCGGACGCTGTTGATGCCCAGTTCGCCGAAGCCCGCGAGGATCTCGGCGATCGGGGCGCGGTCCAGGCCGAGCGGCATGCGGCCGGAGTCCTCGCCCGCGTGGTGGTTCGCGGGGTCGGCGACGTCGCCGGAGCCGTTCCAGGTGCCGCTGGCGCCGTGCCAGTTGCCGGACCTGAGCTTGAAGCGGTTGCCGTCGGCGTCGACGATCCAGCGGCCCCGGGTGCTGAGCGGCGGGGTCCACGACGCGGCGAGCGAGGTGGCGGGTGCGGCGGCTGCGGTCACCGCCGGTGTCTGCACGGGGGCCGCCGCCGCGGCCGGGGTGAGCAGTGCGACGAGCGTGGCGAGGGCGGCGGCCGCCGCGAGGAGGGGGCTGCGCACATGAGTCCTCCCCATGGCTACGGCACCACCGTGTAGCTGTTGAGCTGGTCGACCGCCGACTGCGGCGAGCCCAGGTCGTAGCGGTCCACGGCCACGTAGTTCGGCTTCTTGCGGGCGGCGGGCTCGCAGAAGTTCTGGACGCGGTTGAGCAGCTTGCTGTTGTCGGTGGTGGCGGTGCCGGCGATGGCCGCGTCCCGGAAGTGGTTCATGACGTAGAGCGGGTGGAAGGCGGGTTCCTCGTGGGTGAGGGGCACGTTGACCCCCGAGCCGTACCAGCGGCTGTAGCAGGACCAGTCGGAACCGCCCAGGCCCGAGCCCATCGACCAGTAGTTCTCGACGGTCCACTCCTGCTGGTACATCACGCCGAAGCTGTCGCGGGTCAGGCCCCCGGAGTCCGCGGCGCGGGTGCGGTCGGTGAAGATCATCAACTGCTTGCCGCGGGCGGCGAGATCGGCCGTCCTCGGCCAGCCGTGCTCGCGCACGCCGTCCTGGTCGGGGCGGTACAGCACGTCCTGGAGGCCGTTGACGCGGGCGAGTTCGGAGCGGAGCACGTCGGCGGAGACGTAGTCCTCCAGGAAGACGGTGGCGAACTGGCCGGGGTGCGCCTTGAGGAAGTCCACCATGCGCTGGACATCCACCCACAGCGCGACCGGGCGGCTGACCAGGGTGCAGCTGTCGTGGCACAGGATCGCGCCGTCCGGGGTCTGGTGGATGTCCATCATGAAGCCGCGCACACCGTCGTTGAGCTGCTGCACGATGCCGCGCGACTGATTGGGGAAGAAGTTCACGAACGGCGGGGCGAAGCCGCCGTCGACGCCGTTGGCGTAGGCGTTGTGCGCGGTCAGGAAGGTGACCTGGTCGAGGGTGCGCTGGTCCGCGGACGGCATCGTGGCCCGCGGCAGCGGTGCGGGGGTCAGGTACCAGCGGGCGAGCGGGCCGTCGGCGGCGATCTGCGGGAGCTCGGGGTACACCCCGCCGGCCGGGGCGGCGCCGAGCGCGAGGCGGTCGGCGGTGCCGGGGACGCCGAGGGCGTACGTGCCCGGGTCCGCGGCGGTCACCTGCCACACCGCGCTCGTGCCGCCGCACGCCACGATCGCGGCCTGCGCGCCGGAGCGGCCGAGGCAGTGGGTCGTGTCGTCGGTGCTGCGCAGCTCGTGACCACCGGGTACGGCCACGGCCGTCCACTGCTGGTGGTCCTCGTTGCCCTTGGGGCGGTGCAGGGCCACGGAGCCGCCGCTGTCGGACGCGTTGAGGCCGTTGACGGCGCTCTGCACGTACAGCTGGCCGTTCGGTACGGCGGCGGTGGCGCCGGAGGCCTGCGGGAGGGCGGGGACGGTGATCGCCGCGAGGGCGGCGGCCACGGCGCACGCGCGGGCAAGGTGGGGGGAGCGGAGACGGTCTCTCCGAGGGTGAGTCATGCGCATGACATACCATCACGCGCGCTCGCCGGGAAAGCACGCAGGGCGGCGGGCATCGGACCGCCCGCGGGCCGACGGAGCGGGTTCGTCCGGGAGTCGGTGGGGATTCACCCGCCACGGGCGGTTGCCGTCCGGGGGCGGGCGGCGCACGGCGGACAGGAACGGACCCTGGGCCGCGCGGGCCGCCGTCGCCTGTGCCCGGCCGGTGACGCCATCCGCACCGCGGGGCCGCCGCCCCACCTTCGGCGGACATCGGCCCGTCGGGGATCGCGCCGCCGAAGCGGCGGTCGCGGCAGGCGTACTGGGGAGAAGCGGTGTGGCGGCGTGCCGCCGATCACGTGCGCCCACGCGGTGCGCCCGGCCGCTCAGCCGTGGCCGCGCACACGGAGCACCCCCGGCCGGGGGCCGGGGGTGCTGGACAGCCGTGTCAGCAACGAGAGGGACGAAGGCTAGGCCTCGGCCTCCCGGTTCTCGGGCCGGCGCTCCTGGTCGGTGCTCCGCCGGCCCGCCCCGTTGTAGCGGCGGCGGTCGGGCGCGGGGGAGAGCGTCGGCGGCTGGGGGGCCATCCAGGCGCCGGCGGCCGACTCCTCCGAGTCGAGCACGTCCTCGCCGTAGAGGGCCTGGAGCCAGTTGGTGTGGTAGACGGTGTCGAGGTACCGCTCGCCGAGGTCGGGGGCGATGGCGGCGGCGGTCAGGCCGTCGGGCGCCTCCTGCCGGCCGAACCACTCCATCGCGCCGCTGACCACCGTCCCGGTCGAACCGCCGAACAGGAAGCCCTTCCTGGCCATGCGGTGGCAGGTGCGGATCGTCTCCGCCTCCTCGACGAGGACGACCTCGTCGACGAAGGACTCGTCCAGCAGCGGCGGCCGCACCCCCATCCCCAGACCGGGGATCATCCGGCGTCCCGGAGGCCCGCCGAACGTGATCGAGCCGACGCTGTCCACCGCGACGATGCGCACCGGGCGGTGCCACTCCCGGAACCAGCGCGCACAGCCCATCAGGGTGCCGGTGGTGCCGGCCCCGACGAAGAGCACGTCCAGCTCGGGGAACTGCCGGGCGATCTGCGGCGCCGTCGTGCGGTAGTGGGCCCGCCAGTTGCCCGGATTGGTGTACTGGCTGAGCCAGACGTACCGGTCGTCGGAGGCGCAGAGCGCGCGGACGTAGTCCAGCCGAGCCCCGAGGAAGCCGCCGTTGGCGTCCAGCCCGGCGATGACGTGCACCTGGCTGCCCAGGGACTCCATCAGCAGCCTGGTGGACAGGTTGCAGCGCGAGTCGGTGACGCACAGGAAGCGGTAGCCCTTGCTCGCCGCGATCATGCTCAGCGCCACGCCCAGGTTCCCGGACGACGACTCGACCAGGATCGAATCCGGGGTGAGCAGTCCCTCGCGCTCCGCTGTCTCCACCATCTCGACGGCCGCTTTGAGCTTGATCGAGCCGGCGAAATTGAAACCCTCGCACTTCAGGTAGAGCGAGCGCCCGAAGATCGGCCGCAGGTCGACATAGAGATCAGCCTCGTTGAAGGCGTGGGGGGCGGAAATGATCGGCACGACGGCCTCCTCATCTGCACGGGGAACTGTTCTACGCGGCGTGGCGAATAGACCTCCTCACTGGGCGAACCGCCTCATCCGTACCGCCTGAGCTCATGGAAGAAGTCGTCGACGACGGTCAGTTCCCCGGAGCGGACCACCTGGTCGTAGACGAACTTGCCGACCGCGAGGTCGAGCACCCCGAGGCCGAAGGGCGAGAAGACGACCGTGCGGTCCGCCGGCACCGCCACCCGTCCGGCCAGCACGTCGTCGAGGGTGCCGTGCAGGAAGTCCCGCCCTCCGGTGAGCTGTTCGGCCAGGTGAGGAGAGGTGTCGGCCTTCAGGCAGTGCTCGACGTCGTCGACGATGTTGAAGGAGTCGAGCACGATCTCCGGCGCGAGGTCGCGCAGCGACACGTGCAGCACCACCGGGTGGTGGGCGAACCAGGACCGCTCGGAGACGTGCGGCCGGCCGGCGACGGTGGCGAACACCACCAGGTCGCTGGAGCGGATCACCTGCTCCGCGCTGTCGTACCGGGTGACGCGTCCGGCCGCGCCCGACTGCTCCAGGTAGCCCTGGAAGCCCGCCGCGCTGTCGGCGGACAGGTCGTGCACGCCGATCTCGTCGAACGCCCAGCCGGTGCCGGCCAGATAGGTGTGCACGTAGCGGGCGATCAGGCCCGTGCCGATGAACCCCACGCGCGCCGGGCGGGGCCGGCCCCGGCTGAGCCGGTCGGCGGCGAGGGCCGCCAGCGCGGCCGTCCGGGTGGCGCTGATGATCGAGCTCTCCAGGCAGGCGAACGGATAGCCGGTGGCGTGGTCGTTGAGGATCAGCACGGCCGACGCCCGCGGGATGCCCGCCGCCACGTTCTCCGGGAAGCTGGAGATCCACTTCAGGCCGTCGACCCGCAGGTCGCCGCCGATCGAGGCGGGCAGCGCGATGATGCGGGAGGCCGGCCGGTCGGGGAAGCGCAGGAAGTACGAGGGCGGGTTCACCGAGTCGCCCGCGCCGTGCAGCCGGTAGGCGGCGCCGACCAGTTCGGTGATCTCGTTCTCGCGTCCCTGGAGTGCCCGGTGCACCTGGCCGCCGGGGATCACCGCGAACGACGGCACCGCGGCCGGCCCGTGGGGCGGCGCGGCCGGTTCCGGCGTGGGGGCGACGGAGTCGAGGGCGGTCATCCGGCTCCCACCTCCACGGTCGGGGCGCAGTCGGCGAGGCGCACCGCGTCGGCCATGCCGACCAGCACCTCGCGCGGACCCTGGAAGGGCTCCCGGCTGTGCGCCGTACGGATGTTGTCGACGAGCAGCAGGTCGCCGGAGTGCCAGGGCTCGCGCACGGTGTGCGACTCGTACACGCCGTTGAGCAGCCGCACGACGTCCTCGCCGACCGGGTCGCCGCCGCCGAAGCGGGTGTTGAACGGCAGGCCGTCGGCGCCGTAGACGTCCAGCAGGTACTCGCGGACCTCGGGGTCGAGCGTCCACTCGTTGAGGAACGCGACCTGGTTGAACCAGCAGCGCCGGCCGGTGCGCGGGTGCGTGACGATCGCGCTGCGGCGCTGGCGCGTGCGGAGCGTGCCGTCGGGCTGCCACTCGAACGCGATCGCGTTGGCGCGGCAGTAGGCCTCCACCGCGGCGCGGTCGTCGGTGCCGAACGCCTCGGCGACCGTCGCGCCGATCTCGTCGTTGTAGCTGCGGGTGAGCAGCCAGCCCTCGCGTTCGAAGCGCCGCACCAGCTCGGCCGGCAGCGCGTCCAGTACGGCACCGGCGTCGGCCACGGCGGTGGCGCCGCCCTCGTCCGGTGCCTGGAGGCAGGCGAACATCATCAGGCCGGGGAACTCCAGCGTGTAGCTCAGTTCGTGGTGCATGCACATGGCCTGGTTCTGCGGCCACTTGGTCGAGGAGTAGACGCCGCCCGGGTGGGACTGCCGGGGGGCGAAGGACTCCCGTTCGGTCATCAGGCCGCCGGTGAGCCCGGCGAAGACCGCGCCCGTTCCGGCCGCGTCGCGGAGCCCGAGACCCCGGACGAGGACGGAGCCGTGCTCGGCGACGACGCCGCGCAGCGTGTCGCGGTGCGCGGCCGCCCAGGCGGCGGCGCCTTCGGCGGGACGGGCCTGGAGCAGGGGCGGCGCTGTCGGGCGCAGCTCCAGGTCGAGCAGGGAGGGCGGGGACGGTGAGGTCGACAAGTCGGTCTCCTCTCGGATGCCGGTCACGGCGTGGCCGGCAGGGGGACGGCGCGCAGGACGGCGGCCGCGGCCGCCTCGGGACAGGTGCGCAGGAAGTAGTGGCCGCCGCCCGCGATCTCGTGCAGGTCGACCTGCGCGGCCAGCCGGCGCCACTCGGGGTAGCGGCGCCGGTGGTCCGCCGTGCGCGGGTCGTCGTCGGCGACGACCACGACGACGGGCACCGCGAGCCGGGCGGGCCACGGCTTCTCCAGGGCGTGGGCGAGGTAGCGGTGCGCCGAGACGCAGTCGTGCCGGAAGGCGGCGGCGACGTGGCCCGCCCGCGCGGGGTCGAGTTCGCCGAGTTCGGGGTGGCCGCCGTGCCCGCTGAGCACTGTCGCGAGCTCGGCGTCGCCGAGCGCGGTCAGTTCGGCGATCTCGGCCCGGCGGCCGGCGGCGTCACCGAGCAACTGCGCGGCGAGGAACACCCGGTGGACCTCCACGCCGCGCTCGCGCAGCCGCCGTGCGGTCTCCAGCGCGTAGGCGGCTCCGGAGGAGTGGCCCCACAGCATGACCGGCCCGGGCCCGCGCCCGGCGACCTCCTCGGCCACCTGCTCGACGACCTGCGTCATCGGGGCGAACGGCTCGCCGTCGGCCGCCGGGTCGTGGCCGGGCAGTTCGACCGCGAGGACGGCGGGACCACCGTTCCCCAGGGCCTTGGCCATCGGCTGGAAGTTGACCGCGTTGCCGCCCGCGTACGGGAAGCAGACCAGCACACCGGCGCGCGCCGGGTCGCCCGGATTCAGCTGCTGCAGCAGGCCGGCGCGCCGGGCCGAGCCGCCGGTGGCCCCCGCGCCCAGGAGCCCGGCCAGGTCGGCGAGCACCGGGTGGCGGGTGACGTCCTTCAGGGAGACGGCACGGTCGAGCAGGATCGCCATGCGCACGGCGGCCAGCGAGGTGCCGCCGCGCTCGAAGAAGTCGTCGCGCCGGTCGACGCGGTCCTCGGGGACGCCGAGCACCTCCGCCCAGGCGGCCGCCAGCCGCCGCTCGTCGGGGGTGCGGGGCGCGTGGCGCTGGTCGTCGGGCACGTCCAGTTCCCCGGCGAGCGCGGTGAGCGCCTTGCGGTCGATCTTGCTGTTCGCCGTGAGCGGCAGGGTCGCGCGCCAGTGGAACGCCGAGGGGATCATGTACGCGGGCAGCGACCTGCCCAGCCGCTCGCGCACGGTGGCCGGTTCGACCGGCCCCGGGCCGCTGTGGAAGGCCACAAGCCGCGCGCCGCCGTCCGCCCCGTCCACGACCACCACCGCGCCGTCGCGGACACCGGGCACCCGCACCAGGGCGTTCTCGATCTCGCCGATCTCGATGCGGAAGCCGCGCACCTTGACCTGGCTGTCCTGGCGTCCCAGGAACTCCAGGGTGCCGCCCGGGTGCCAGCGGCCGTGGTCGCCCGCCCGGTAGAGCCGGCGGCCCGGGTGGTGCGGGTCCTCCAGGAACGACTGCCGGGTGCGCTCGGGGTCGTTGACGTAGCCGCGGCCCACGCAGACCCCCGAGAAGACGATCATGCCGGGGGCGCCGAGCGGCACGGGGGACAGGTGCTCGTCGACGACGTACACGTCCACATTGCGGACGGGCGGGCCGAGGGGCACCCAGTCGGTGTCCGGCGGCCGGTGCATGACGGCGTGGTTGGTGTCGTCCGAGGTCTCCGTCAGGCCGTACGCGTTGACCAGCGCGACCCCGGGCCGCGCCGCGAACCAGCGCTGCGTCAGCTCCTTCTTCAGCGCCTCGCCGGTGACCGACACACAGCGCAGGTCCGGCAGGTCGCGCGGCCGGCGTTCGAGCGCGGACAGCACGACCTCCAGGTACGACGGCACGACCTGGAGCACCGCGACCCGGCCTTCGGCGATCCGGTCGAGGAACCGGTCCGCGTCGAGGATCACGTCCTGTTCGACGATGAGGGTGCGGCCGCCGGTCAGCAGGGCGGCGACCAGCTGCCACAGCGAGATGTCGAAGCACTGCGGCGCGGTCTGGGCGACCGTCCGCCCCTCGGTGATCCCCAGGTCCTCGATCTTGGCCAGCAGGTGGTTCAGGAAGCCGGCGTGCTCGCACATCGCGCCCTTGGGCTCACCGGTGGAGCCGGAGGTGAAGTAGATGTACGCGAGCTGGTCCGGCGTGACCGGGACACCGAGGTCGCCGCCGGCGTGGTCCTCCTCGTACGCGGTTCCGACGAGCATCTTGCGGACCCCGGGCAGGGCGGGCAGCGCCTCGTCGAGCGTGGCGGTGCTGCCGGGCTCGGTCACCACCAGCGTGCTGCCGGCGCGGGAGAGCACGGCGGCGATGCGCTCGGCGGGGAAGTGCGGCTCGACGGGCAGGTAGACACCGCCGGCCTTGAGGATCGCCAGCACGGTGGCCATCCAGTCCAGGTTCCGGGCCGTCACCACCGCGACCACGCCCTCCCGGCGCAGGCCGCGCGAGAGCAGGGCCCGGCCCAGCCGGTTGGCGCGCGCGTTGAGCTCCCGGTAGGTCCACTGCCGGTCGCCGTGGACGGCGGCGACGGCGTCCGGGTGCGCGCGGGCCCGCTCCTCGAAGAGCTCGTGGAAGGGGCGACGGGGCAGCTCCCGGCGCGGTCCCACCATCTCCTCCAGTTGCAGGCGGAGTTCGGCGGGGGCGAGCAGGCTCTGCCGGCCGTGCTCGGCGTCGGGCCCTTCGGCCATCAGCCGCAGCGCGGCCAGGTGGTAGCCCGCGATCCGGGCCGCGCTGTCCGCGTCCAGCACATCGGTGCGGTAGCGCAGCCGCAGCCCACGGGGCGTTCCCTGCCCCGTGACACCGGTCCACAGCACGGTGGTCCGGTGCAGGACGGCCGCGGACCCGTCACCGGTGGGGTCGAGGACGGTCTCGTACGGGGGCCCCGCGAGCCCGAGTTCGCGGCGCAGGGCGTCGAGGTCGACGTCCTGGTGCGCGGCCGCCTCGGACGCGGCGCGGTGCGCGTCCTGTGCCAGGGACCGCCAGGTCGCGTGCCGGGCGGTCAGCCGGCAGGGCAGCGGCGACGCGCCCTCGCCGGCGACCCAGCCGGTGGTGACGTCCCGCTCGCCCGAGAGCGCGGCCAGCACCTTGGCGTGGGCGGCCAGCAGGATCGAGCCGAGGGGCACGCCCAGTTCGGCGGTGAGCCGGCCCAGGGCCGCGACCAGGTCGGCGGGGAAGTCCGCCTCGTGCGTACCGAGGCCGGGCGACGGGTCCGCGGTCCAGCGGGGGACCGCGGTGAATCCGCCTGCTGTGAGCACACCGCGCCAGAACTCCCGGCCGGTGTCCGCTGCTGTGTTCATCGGGGCGTTCCTCCACTCACCGCTGACGCGGCGCTACTCTCGGCCGATCAGGGTGCTGCCGCAGGCGGGGACGCCGCCTCGGACGTCCTCCCGGGCGGCGGCCTGCGGGACGGGGACGCCCTCCGGCATCTCGTGCGCGGGGTTCCCGCCCCAGCGGGCCTGCGGGGGCATTTCCTCGCCCTTCATGAGGAAGGAGTCGGGGGCGAGTTCGGCGCCGTCGTGCATCGTCACGCCGTAGTGGACGAGGGCGCCGACGCCGAGCGTGCAGCGGGCCCCCAGGGTGATGCGGTCGGACTTGAAGGTGCCGTCCTCCTGGGAGTGGCACTGGACGACGGTGCCCTCGTTGAGGGTGCAGTCGTCGCCGATGGTGGTGAGGGAGCGCTCGGGCAGGAAGCAGCCGTCGTCGTAGACCCGCTTGCCGATGCGCACGCCCATCAGCCGCCACATCACGCTCTTGAGCGGCGTGCCGTTGAAGAACATGACGAACAGCGAGGCCGCGGTCACCTTCCAGTAGCGCTCGTGCCGCCAGAAGGCCTCGTCGTAGATCGAGCAGTAGAGCGGCCGCAGCCCCCGGAAGCCGGTGGCCGCGCGTTCGGCGAGCACGAGGTAGCCGGCGGTGAACGCCAGCGTCACCACGTTGGCCAGGGCGACCACCGCGACGCCGTAGGCGGGGTGCAGGTCGTACAGGTCGGCGGCGAACGACGCGATCAGGGCCACGCCGAAGAAGAACAGCCACCGCATGAGCAGGTGCAGGGCCATGGTGACGGCGTTGTGCCGGTTCTTCGCCGTCAGCCGGGCCCGGAACTCCTCGCCGCTCTTGAGGTCGTCGAAGCGGCTGTCGCGCAGGACCGTGCGCGGGATCTCGAAGCTCGGCGAGCCCAGCAGCCCGACGTTCTCCCGGACCTCGCCGTCGAGCGGGACCATGACCTTCGTGGCGAGCAGGCAGTTCTCGCCCGTCCTGCCTTGCGCGGGGTAGGCGATGTGGTTGCCGAGGAAGTTGTGGGCGCCGATGGACACCCGGGTCACGCGGAAGGACGTGCCGGAGTACTCGGCGTTCATGATCGACAGCCCGTCGGCGACCATCGTGCCGCTGCCGACGGAACTGAGGTACGGGTTCTCGTGCTTGACCTCGGTGCCGAAGTTGGAGCCGGTCTGCTCGACCTCCGACAGGTCGTAACCGAGCCGGCGCAGGTAGTGGACGATGGCCGAGCTGTCGCCGAACAGCGTCCGGTAGAACCGCCGGTTGGTCATCAGGCCGATCGTCCGGTGGACCCCGTAGCGGAAGCCGTAGAGGGGGTACACGGTGTCCGGCTTGACGAGCAGGTTCAGCAGCCGCGGCAGGGTGACCACCAGGAGCAGCCCGAGCAGCGCGGCACCGAAGAAGAAGACGAGGGAGGCCGCCAGCGCGTCGGCGTAGAACGTCCACGAACTCAGGGCCACGGGCCCCGGGTCGAGCAGGGCGCCGAACTGCGGCACCACGTCCACGAGCAGGGCCACGCCGCCGACGAAGCCGGGCACGTACAGCGTGATCGCCATCAGCAGCTGGGACAGGCTGTACGCGGCCTTGCGCGCCCCGCCGCAGTCGGCGGCGGGGACCGCCATGAAGTCCGCACCGGCCCCGGGCTGCGCCGGCGAGCCGTGCCAGCGCTCCCCGTCCGGCACGGACTGGCCGCGGTGCAGGGAGGAGGCGTGGGCGAGCTGGGCGCCGTCGCCCATGGAGACGCCGATGTCGAGCACCGTGACCTCGCCGACGAAGACGCCCTTCCCGAGGGTGACCGGGCCGGTCTGGATGACCCCGGCCTGCGCCCGGTAGCAGCTCAGGTAGGCGTCCTTGCGGATCACCGTGCCGTCGCCGATGGTCAGCAGGTCCGTGCAGACGGGCAGGTGCCGCGACAGGACGGTGACACCGCGGCCGATCCGCGCCCCCAGGGCCCGCAGGTAGAGGGAGTAGAGCGGCGAGCCGACGAAGAGGATCAGCGGGTTCATGCGGATGAGCGTCTTGACGCACCAGAAGCGGAAGTACGCCAGGCTCCAGATGCGGATCTGCTGCGGCTTCCAGCGGCCCACGATCAGCCACTTGCCGAGCACGGGCAGCACGCACAGGGACAGGAAGGCGCCGCCGCCGAAGACGACGGACCGTATGTAGGTGTCGGCCAGGCCGTGCCCGGCGGCCGTCCACTCCGCGCCGGTGGTCGCGATCAGCGCCACCACATAGGTGTAGCCGAGGAAGAACAGCACTTGGAGGGTGCCGCAGAGCAGGTGGCGCGGGGTGCCCACGGGCTCGGGCAGGGCCGGGAGCGCCACGGGGGCCGGAGCCTCGGGGGCGGCATCGGGGGCCGGCTCGGCGGTCTCGGTGAGGGCCGCCGCGAGGCCGCGCACCGTGGGGTGCCGGTAGATCTCCCGCATGGACACCGACGGCAGGTCGGCATGCTTCCTGACCCGTGCGCAGAAGTGCGCCATCACCAGGGAGTCGGCGCCCAGTTCCTCGAAGAAATGGCTGTCGGCCGGGACCTGTTCGACTCCCAGCAGGCCGGCCAGCATCTCGGCGAGGACCGCCTCGGTCGCGGCCGCTCGGCCGGGACTGTCGCGCTGGGTGGTTGAAGATTCACCCGTATCGTGCGCCAGGAGTTCGACGGATTCGTCCACGATCTGAGCTCCTTGAGGAGATGTCGCCCCGCCGGCCGTCGGCGCCGCCGACCGCCGGTGTCCTCGTGCCCCGGTAAAGCCCGAGGCAAAAAATCCTAAATACATCGGTTAATGAGCTCTTCTCAAGCCATACAACCATATGTCGCTCCTCGTAGTCTCCGCTGATCTTCGCCGGGTTGCCACTCGAACCCGGCCGCCGCGGTGCGGGCCCGGTTCCGCCGAGCAGATGCGCAGCGAAACCGGGGGCGGCCACCGATACCGTTCCCGAAAGCGCCAAAGGCCACGGATTCACGATCTGCGAGCGGATGGGCGAGCGCCCGGAATTCCGTCACTCAGCGTGTACTTGCCGGGTCCGGTTGTGAGTCGGCGGACACCCGGTGCTGATGGGTCGTCACCCTTTGTGTCAGGTGCAGGTGTACGTGAACGCCGCGGTCGCCGAGCGGCTGCCGGGTGCGCTCACCCGCAGTTCGGCCCGCGCGTCGTAGGTGCCGTGGCCGTGGAACGTCCACAGCAGGTGCAGCCGGGTCGTCGCGCGGCCGCGCGGCACCTTCTCGTACAGCGTGTTCGACGACGTTCCGTCATTGCGCAGCCAACGGTAAGTGATCGTTCCGGCGCGGCCGTTGGTGCGGACCGTGGCGACCACGTCCACCCGGGTGTCGCACGACGGCGCCGAGGGCACCGCGGCCACCGTCACCTCCCGCACCGCGAGCCCCGGCCCGAAGCGCTGCCACGCCAGGTAGGCCAGCACGGCGAGCAGCACGGCACCGGCCAGGAGGTAGCGGCGCGGCCCGCGGCGCCGGCGCGCGGCGGCGGGACCGGGCACGGCGGGCGGGCTCAGGGTGCCGTGCCACACCTGTGCCGCGACGTTCGCGCGGGCAGCGGCCGCCGGGGTCACGCCGGGCCCGAAGCGCATGACCTCTCCGTCCACCCGGTCCGGGAGGGTGACGGACGGCTCGGTACGGGTCGCCGGCGTCCCGGGCGTCGTGGCGGCGGGCGCCCAGTGCTCCGCGAGGACGGTCGCGCTGTAGTCCGGCGCCGGCTCCGGCCGCTCGTCGGCGGGCGGGACGGCGGCGTCCTGGACGGGCGGGACGGCGTCCTGGGGCTCCTGGCCGAGCCGCCAGGTGCGCTTCGTGTCCTCCGGCGTGAGGTCGCGCGGCTCGCTCATGAGATCTGCACGCACTGACGCGAGTCGGACAGGATCTGCTGTGTCGACTGCCCGTTGCCCGCGTCCGGCGAGGTCGACGCGACGGCCCCGAACCAGCAGCCCGACGTGCGCGGGAACGTGTGCGGGACCGTGAACGTGTACACGGTCTGCCCCTTCAGCGGGAGCACCGACGTGCCGTCCGGCGTGCCGAGTTCGCCTTTGCCGGTGCCCTGGAACCAGGCGACGGTCAGGGTCACGGGGCGGGCGTCGCTCGTTGTCACCCGGACGCTTGCCGACACGGCGAACGTCCCCGTCTGGGACAGCGTGGTCATGGACACCGATTCGACCGTCACGGGCGGTGTGGGCGACGCCGAGGTGGACGGCGGGCCGGTCGTCGGCGGAGGCGACGTCGTGGTCGCCGTCCCGCCGGTGGGTGCGGAGGTCGTGGGGCTGGTCGACGGCGGCGTGGAACCGGTGGTGGCGGTGGCGCCGGCCGTGGCGGACGCGCTCGCGGACGGCGCCACGGACGGTGAGGCCGATGGGGGTGCCGACGCCGTGGGGCTGCTGGACGGGCTGCCGGACGGCGGCGCGACCGTTCCGCCGGGGGCGCCCGAGCCGTCGTCCGGGGTGGCGGTGGTGGTCGTCCCGGACCAGTTGGCGGTGGTCTGCCGGGGGCCCTCGCCCGAGGCCACCGCGGCGAAGGTCAGCAGACCCGCCAGGGCGAGGCCGCCCACGGCCGCCAGGAGTCCCTGCCGGCCGAGCCGGCGGCCGCCCTGCCCGATCACGGTGGTGGCGAGCGCGGTCTGCGCACCCTGCGCCCGCGCCGAGGGGAACAGCAGCGGCAGCAGCGCCGCCAGGGCTGCCAGCCTGCGCTGACCGCGTTCCTCCCACTCCGGGCCGTAGGCGGCTCCCGCGATCTCCTCCAACTCGGCGACGAAGGCCGCCGCGTCGGCGGGCCGGTCCGCCGGTTCCTTGGCCATCCCGCGCCGCAGCAGGGGGTGCAACTCCTGCGGGGTGCCGTCCACGGGCACCGGGCCCTCGATGTGCCGTACCGCCAGCTCGGCGAAGTTCTCGCCGTGGAACGGCTTGCGGCCGGTCAGGCACTCGTAGAAGGTCGCCGTCGCCGCGTAGACGTCGGTCGCGGGGGAGGCGGACAACCCGGTCCACTGCTCCGGTGCCATGTAGGCGGGCGTTCCGGCCACGTCCGGGGTCTCGCCGCTGCGTGCCGCGATCCCGAAGTCGACCAGCTTGGACGAACCGTCCGCCGCGACGAGCACGTTCTCCGGTTTGTAGTCGCGGTGCACGACGCCGGTGCGGTGCGCGGCGGCCAGGCCCAGCAACGAGCCCTTCAGGACCACCAGGGCCGCCTCGGGACCGGTCGCGCCCTCCTGCCGCAGCAGCGCGCGCAGCGCGATGCCGTCGACGAGTTCCATGACGATGGCCGCGCCGTGCGGGCCCTCGACGTACTCGTACAGGCTCACCACATACGGCGTGTCCAGGCCGCCGAGGAGCTGCGCCTCGGCGCGGAACTCGCGCAGGAAACCGGCGTCGGTGCGCAGTTCGTCGCTGAGGTACTTGATCGCCACGGGAGTTGACGTGGCGTCATGCCGGGCCAGGACGACCCGGCCGCTGCCGCCCGAACCCAGTTCCGCCGACTCCGAGTAGCCCGGAGCGCTCCAGCCGCTCATCCCCTCGCCCCCCTCACAGCGCCGCACGGTACCCCCGCCCGCACCCGCTGTCCCCCTCACAGACACATTTCCCCCATTGCCGGTTCCCGGGGGCCGGCCGCTGAACGCCGGACGCGGACGGCCCGTAGTACGGGGCGACTTGCGTACCCGACTCAATGACCGTCAACGACCGGCAACGACCGGCATAAGGGGAGGCGCCCGGCATGGCCCCATCGCGCCACGTGCTCAGAACCGTCGTCGCGGGGACCGCCGCGCTGCTGCCCCTGCTGGCGTCGGCGGGACCCGTCGCCGCGCACGGGGCGCCCGTCGACCCCGTCAGCCGGGCCGCGGCGTGCGCGGCCGGCAGCGGGCGTTTCACCGGTACGCCGGCCTGCCGCGCCGCCGCGGCGGCCAATGGGGGCGGTGCTGCCTTCGCGGACTGGGACAACCTGCGCGTCGCCGGTGTCGCGGGCCGCGACCGGCAGGTCGTCCCCGACGGCAAGTTGTGCAGCGGCGGCCTGCCCGCGTACCGGGGCCTGGACCTCGCGCGCGCCGACTGGCCGGCGACGCGGCTCGTGCCCGGCGCCGCCTTCACGATGCGCTACGCCACGACCATTCCCCACCAGGGCACGTTCCGGCTCTACTTGACGAAGCAGGGCTACGACCCGACCCGCCCGCTGACCTGGTCCGAGGTCGCCTCCCGCCCCTTCCTGACCGCCACCGACCCGGCGATCCAGGGCGGTGCGTACCGGATCAGCGGGCGGCTGCCCGCGGACCGCACGGGCCGCCATGTGCTCTTCACGATCTGGCAGAACTCCTCGACGCCGGACACCTACTACTCCTGCTCGGACGTGGTGTTCCCGGCCGCGGCGAAGCCGGCCGGCGGCGGGGCGCCCGCGAAGACCGCCAAGCCTCCCCGGCCCGCCGCGTCCGTGAAGCCGGCGCCGTCGCCCGGCCGGGCGAGTGCCTCCGCGCAGCGGGGGGTCTCCGCCTCGCCGTCGCGAGTGCCCGCCACTCCGTCCCCCGCCTCGCCGTCCGGCGCCGTCCCGGCGGCCGAGTCCCCGGACGCGCAGCCCGTCGCCGCGCAGGGCGGCGGTTCCGGTTCGGGCCCCACCGCCCTGGCGATCGGCAGCGCCGCCGGTCTCGCCGTCACCGGGCTGCTCGCCCTCGCCCTGCGCCGCCGGCGCTCCCCGGGCACCCGCCCGGGCTGAGCCTCTCCACGGCCCGGGGTCGCGCCACCGCTCGGCGGCGCGACCCCGGGCCGTCGTGTGTTCCGCGGGCCGCCGGCCTCCCCTGCTCGTACCGGGTATTGCTGCCGGCCATCCCGCTCGTTATAGTCTCTAACGAACGAGAGAAGCAGTTGCGTCCCGTAAAAGTCCACCACTTCGCAAAGGGGAATCGCCATGTCCGGCACCGCACGCACCCTGCACACCGTCCTCGGGGCCGGTCCCGCGGGCACCGCTGTCGCGACGGAGCTCGCGCGACGGGGACACGCCGTCCGTCTGGTCGACCGCAAGGGCGAGGGCCCCGCCTACGAGGGGGTGGAGCGCCGGGCGGCGGACGTGAGCACGCCGGAGGGCGCGCTGACCGCGATCGAGGGGGCGGCGGTGGTCCACCACGCCGTGAACGTCGGCTATCACCTCCAGGTCGAGGTCATGCCCCGGATCCAGCAGGCGGTCCTCGGCGCCGTCGAGGCCACCGGGGCCCGGCTGGTCGTGCTGGACACGCTGTACCCGTACGGCGAGACCCACGGCGAGGTCATGACCGAGGAGACGCCCTGGCGCGCCACCTCCCGCAAGGGCCGCATGCGCGCGGAGCTGGACGAGCGCTACCTGGCCGCGCACCGCGAGGGCCGGGCCCGCGTCGTGCTCGCCCGCTCCGCCGACTTCGTCGGGCCGGGCGCGTTCAACTCCTCGCTCGGCGGCGCGTTCTTCCCCGCGGCCCTGACCGGCGGCGAGGCGCTCGGCCTCGGCGACATCGACCTGCCGCACAGCTACACCTTCATCGGCGACGTCGCGGTGGGCCTCGCCACCCTGGGCGAGCGCCCCGAGGGCGACGGGCGGGTCTGGCACCTGCCGACCGCGCCCGCCGTCACGACGCGCGAGGTGCACCGCATGGTCGAGGAGCGGATCGGGCGGCCGCTGAAGGTCCTCGTGGTGGACGAGCTGCGGCCCGTGGGGCCCTTCGACGAGGTGTTCGTCGGCGAGTACGCCGAGATGTTCTACCAGCACACCGAGCCGCAGATCATGGACTCCTCGGCCTTCGAGAACACCTTCGGCGTCCGCCCCACACCGCTGGGCGAGGCCCTGGACGCCACCCTCGCCTTCTACCGCGAGGTGCTCAGCCGGCCCGCAGAGCGGAGCTGAACCACAGGACGGCCGGGGTCAGGGCGGGCGGCGCCGGCTGCCCGCCGACCGCCGCCACGAGCTGCCAGTACCGCTCGTAGCGCGCGTCATGGCCGGCCTCCAGCCGCTCCAGCAGCCAGGCGCGGAACTCCGCGTCGTCCCGGCGGCCGGTCAGCCGCGCGTAGGCGGCCACCAGCTCGTCGACGACCGGACGGGCCTCGGCGGATGCGGGGTTGGTCCCGGCCTCAGCGGCGCCCCCCGCGCGTTCCCGCAGGAGCGCGGCCAGGGACGCCAGGTCCTCCGCGGCCGGCGGGGCCGCCGCGGCGCCGGCGGTGCGGCTCTGGTCGGCGACGGCCCGGCGCATCGCGGCGCGGAAGCCGGGGTCCTGCACCAGTCCGGCGAGCTCCACCCAGGCGTCGACCTGCGCGGCCGTGGCGTCCTCGGGCAGTACGGGCACGGCGTCGCGCATCATGGCGACGAAGGCGGGGTCGGCGTCGATGCCCTCGACGGTGTGGTCGATGAACTCCTCGACGAGTCGGCGGCGTTCGCGGTCCGAGAGCGTGGCGAGCTGGTGCATGAGTGCGGTCTCCTGTGGTGAGGACCCGCGCCCCGCGACCGTCCGCAGCACCGCCTGGCGCATCCGCAGGGTGCGGATCTGCACCTCCAGGGCCTCGGCGTGGGCCGCGGCGACCTCGGCGACGGTGATCTCGCGGCGCAGGATGCGATGGATCGCGGCGAGGTCGATGCCGAGGTCGCGCAGCGTGCGGACGAGGCCGAGACGGTCCAGCGCGGCACGGTCGTAGAGCCGGTATCCGGCGGGTGTGCGGTCGGTCGGCGGCACCACTCCGGCGTCCGACCAGTACCGGATGGTCTTGACCGTCAGACCGGTCAGCCGGGCCAGGTCGCCGATGGTGTGGAGGGTGGTGTCGTCGTCCATGTCCGCCATCGTGGGGTCTCCCGCCGGGGGAGACTCAAGCCCGCGCCCGGCCCGGTCCGCGACCGGGATCCCGAGCCTGCCACGGATCCGGCCCACCGGGCCGCCCCGGGGCGGCGGGGCGTAAAAACACCGTTAAGCCGCCGCGAGCACCCGTATGGAAGGCGCCAACAAACCTGGTCGGGGGCGTCTGGGGGCGCTTCTCTACGGGAGGCCGGTTCTCACCGGCACCGCTTGCCCCCGAGGGCGGGCGGTCACTGTGCCACACGTCTCCCGGGGTGCTCTCGCATGCCAGACCTAGCGTTCCTCGTCATCGCCGTCGTCGCCTTCGCCGTCATCGGCCTCGTCGCCAAGGGGGTCGAGCGGCTGTGAGCGTTGACAACATCGTCGGTCTTGTCGTCGCCGTCGCCCTGGTCGGGTACCTGGTGCTGGCGCTGATCCACCCGGAGAAGTTCTAGTGAACGACACCCTCGCGGGCTGGCTCCAGATACTCGCGCTGGTCGGCGCGCTGGCCCTCTCCTACCGACCACTGGGCGACTACATCGCCCACACCCTGACCTCGGTCAAGCACCTGCGCGTCGAGCGCCTCGTGTAC
This sequence comes from Streptomyces sp. NPDC046977, assembly GCF_040644455.1. Classification (NCBI taxonomy): domain Bacteria; kingdom Bacillati; phylum Actinomycetota; class Actinomycetes; order Kitasatosporales; family Streptomycetaceae; genus Streptomyces; species Streptomyces sp. NPDC046977. The sequence continues at coordinate 112,981 of NZ_JBEYWO010000017.1, read as the reverse complement.
CGGCTGGGCGGGGTGGACGGGGACGCCGACCAGAAGTGGTCCGTGTACCTGCGGAGCGTGCTCGCCTTCTCCGCCGTCTCCGTCTTCTTCCTCTACGGGCTGATGCGGCTGCAGAACCACCTGCTGCTGGACATCGGCATGCCGGCCGTCACGCCGGGCGTCGCCTTCAACACGGCCATCTCCTTCGTGACGAACACCAACTGGCAGGCGTACTCGGGTGAGTCCACCATGGGCCACCTGGTGCAGATGTCCGGCCTCGCGGTGCAGAACTTCGTGTCCGCGGCCGTCGGCATCGCCGTCGTCGCCGCCTTGATCCGGGGCTTCACGCGCAAGAAGACCGACCGCGTCGGCAACTTCTGGGTGGACCTCACCCGCATCACCGTCCGCGTGCTGGTGCCGATCGCGTTCGTCTTCGCGATCGTGCTGGTCGCCGCGGGCGTGGTGCAGAACTTCCACGGCGTGGAGTCGATCGCGACCATCGCCGGCGACCACCAGAGCCTGACCGGCGGACCGGTCGCCTCGCAGGAGGTCATCAAGGAGCTGGGCACCAACGGCGGCGGTTTCTACAACGCCAACTCCGCCCACCCCTTCGAGAGCCCGAACGCCTTCACCAACTGGCTGGAGATCTACCTCCTGCTGGTGATCGCCACCTCGCTGCCGCGCACCTTCGGCCGCATGGTCGGCGACAACCGCCAGGGCTACGCGATCCTCGCCGTGATGGCCACCATCTGGGCCGCGTCGGTCGCCATCGTCACCGTGAACGAACTGCACAGCGTCAGCAGCCAGGCGGGTCATCTGGCCGGCGGCATGATGGAGGGCAAGGAGCAGCGCTTCGGCGTGTGGGGCTCGGCCCTGTTCGCCGTGTCGACCACGCTGACCTCCACCGGCGCCGTCAACTCGTTCCACGACTCGTACTCGCCCATCGGCGGCGGCATGACGATCTTCAACATGATGCTCGGCGAGATCGCGCCCGGTGGTACCGGCTCCGGCCTCTACGGCATCCTCATCCTCGCGATCGTCGCGGTCTTCGTCGCCGGTCTGATGGTCGGCCGCACGCCGGAGTACCTGGGCAAGAAGCTCGGCGGCCGCGAGATGAAGTTCGCCTCCCTCTACATCCTCACCACCCCGGCGATCGTGCTGGTCGGCGCGGGCCTGGCCATGGCCCTGCCGGGTGAGCGGGCGGGCATGCTCAACTCGGGCGCGCACGGCTTCTCCGAGGCCCTGTACGCCTTCACCTCCGCCGCCAACAACAACGGCTCGGCGTTCGCCGGCATCACCGTGAACACCGACTGGTACAACACGGCCCTCGGCCTGGCGATGCTCTTCGGCCGCCTCCTGCCGATCGTGTTCGTCCTGGCGCTGGCGGGATCGCTGGCGCAGCAGCAGCCGGTCCCCGCGACGGCGGGCACGCTGCCGACCCACCGGCCGCAGTTCGTCGGCCTGCTGACGGCCGTGATCCTCATCGTCGTCGGTCTCACCTACTTCCCCGCCCTCGCGCTGGGTCCGCTCGCGGAAGGTCTGTCCTGATGTCCCTGACCACCCTCGAACCCCCGGCCGCGCCGGGGGCCGCATCGCCCGGGCCGCAGCATCCGCACCGCGTCTCCGGCGGCATGCTGGACCCGAAGCAGATGATCACCTCGCTTCCCGGCGCGCTGCGGAAGCTCGACCCCCGGGTGATGTTCAAGAACCCGGTCATGTTCGTGGTCGAGGTCGGCGCCGTCCTCACCACCCTGTCGGCGATCAAGGACCCGAGCATCTTCGCCTGGGTCATCACCGTCTGGCTGTGGCTGACCGTCGTCTTCGCCAACCTGTCCGAGGCCGTCGCCGAGGGCCGCGGCAAGGCGCAGGCGGAGACCCTGCGGCGCACCAAGACCGACACCGTCGCCCGCCGTGTGGCGGACTGGCGGCCGGGTGCCACCGGGCTCCGTGAGGAGCAGGTGCCCGCTTCCGGGCTGCGGCTCGGCGACCACGTGGTCGTCGAGGCCGGGCAGATCATCCCGGGCGACGGTGACGTCGTCGAGGGTGTCGCCTCGGTGGACGAGTCGGCGATCACCGGTGAGTCGGCCCCGGTCATCCGGGAGTCCGGCGGTGACCGCTCGGCGGTCACCGGTGGCACCAAGGTGCTGTCCGACCGGATCGTCGTCCGCATCACGTCCAAGCCGGGCGAGACCTTCATCGACCGGATGATCGCCCTGGTCGAGGGCGCCTCCCGGCAGAAGACGCCCAACGAGATCGCGCTCAACATCCTGCTGGCCTCGCTGACCATCGTCTTCCTGCTGGCGGTCGTCACCCTGCAGCCGTTCGCGATCTACGCGGGCGCCGAGCAGAGCATCGTCATCCTCGTGGCCCTGGTCGTCGCGCTCATCCCGACGACCATCGGCGGTCTGCTGTCCGCGATCGGCATCGCCGGCATGGACCGCCTGGTGCAGCGCAATGTGCTGGCGATGTCCGGCCGTGCCGTCGAGGCCGCCGGTGACGTCAACACCCTGCTGCTGGACAAGACCGGCACCATCACCCTCGGCAACCGCCAGGCGGCCGAGTTCCTGCCGGTCGGTGCCGTCACCGCCGAGGAGCTGGCGGACGCCGCGCAGCTGTCGTCGCTGGCCGACGAGACGCCCGAGGGCCGCTCCGTCGTCGTCCTGGCGAAGGAGAAGTACGGCCTGCGGGCCCGGCACGAGGGCGAGCTCGGCCACGCCGAGTTCGTGCCCTTCACCGCCCAGACCCGTATGTCCGGCGTCGACGTCGACGGCCGCCAGATCCGCAAGGGCGCCGCGTCCGCGGTCACCGCGTGGGTCACCGAGAACGGCGGCCAGGCCGGCGAGGAGGTGCAGTCGCAGGTCGACCGCATCTCGCAGTCGGGCGGCACGCCGCTCGTCGTCGCCGTCAAGGACGGCGGCGCGGCCCGGGTCCTGGGTGTCATCCACCTGAAGGACGTCGTCAAGGAGGGCATGCGGGAGCGGTTCGACGAGCTGCGGCGGATGGGCATCCGCACGGTGATGATCACGGGTGACAACCCGCTCACCGCGAAGGCGATCGCCGAGGAGGCGGGTGTCGACGACTTCCTCGCGGAGGCGACGCCCGAGGACAAGATGGCGCTGATCAAGCGGGAGCAGGCGGGCGGCAAGCTCGTCGCGATGACCGGTGACGGCACCAACGACGCCCCGGCGCTGGCCCAGGCCGATGTCGGCGTGGCCATGAACACCGGTACCTCGGCCGCCAAGGAGGCCGGGAACATGGTGGACCTGGACTCCAACCCGACCAAGCTCATCGAGATCGTGGAGATCGGCAAGCAGCTGCTGATCACCCGCGGCGCGCTGACGACGTTCTCCATCGCCAACGACGTGGCGAAGTACTTCGCGATCATCCCCGCGATGTTCGCGATCGCCTACCCGGGCCTGGACAAGCTCAACATCATGCAGCTGCACAGCCCGCAGTCGGCGATCGTCTCGGCGATCATCTTCAACGCCCTCATCATCGTGGTGCTGATCCCGCTCGCGCTGCGCGGAGTCCGCTACCGGCCGTCCTCGGCGTCCGCACTGCTGACCCGCAACATCTGGATCTACGGTCTGGGTGGCCTGGTGCTGCCGTTCGCCGGCATCAAGGTGATCGACCTGATCATCCAGTTCATCCCCGGACTCAGCTGACCGAAGAAGGCAACCCATCATGAACGGCTCTCTTCCCACCGTGGTCCGGAACCATCTGGCCGCCCTGCGCATGCTGCTGGTGTTCACGGTCGTCGCGGGCATCGTGTACCCGCTGGCCGTCACCGGGGTCGCCCAGGCGGTCTTCCCCGGCCAGGCCAACGGCTCCAAGATCACGCAGGACGGCAAGACCGTCGGCTCCAGCCTCATCGGCCAGAGCTTCAACCTCCCGAAGAAGAACCCGGACGACGCCGACGAGGCCGCCCTGCCGGACCCGAAGTGGTTCCAGCCGCGGCCCGGCGGGTACGACCCGCTCGCCACCGGCGCGTCCAACCTCGGTCCCAATGACGAGGGCCTGATCAAGACGATCAAGGAACGCCGCGCCGCCGTGGCCGAGTTCGACGACGTCGCCCCCGGCGACGTCCCGGTCGACGCCATCACGGCCTCCGGCTCCGGTGTCGACCCGCACATCTCGCCGGCCTACGCCTACGAGCAGGCCGACCGTGTCGCCACGGCCCGCGGCCTGGACGCGGCCGAGGTGCGCAAGCTGGTCGCGGACCACGTGCAGGGCCGCGTCATCGGCTTCCTCGGCGCGGAGCGCGTCAACGTGGTCGAGCTCAACCTCGCGCTCGCCCAGCTCGGGTGACGTCGCGTTCCGGCCGTATCGCACGGACCACGCCGCCCGGCGTCGCAGGCATCCTGCGGCGCCGGGCGGCGTGACATCCCCGCAAGGAAGGACTCCCGGTGACGCAGCCAGTCGTCACAGCCGCGGCCGGCGCCCGCCAAGGGCGGCCCGGCAAACTGAAGGTCTTCCTCGGAGCGGCACCCGGAGTGGGCAAGACCTACCGGATGCTGGACGAGGGCCGCCGGCGGGCCGCCCGCGGCACGGACGTCGTCGTGGGCTACGTCGAGTGCCACAAACGGCCGCACACCGAGGCGAAGCTCGACGGTCTCGAGATCGTCCCGCGCGCCGAACGGCACTACCGCGGGGCCGAGTTCACCGAGATGGACCTCGACGCCGTCCTCGCGCGCGCCCCCCAGGTCGCCCTGGTCGACGAGATGGCCCACACCAACATCCCCGGCGGCGCGCACGCCAAGCGGTGGCAGGACATCGAGGTGCTGCTCGACGCGGGGATCGACGTCCTCACCGCCGTCAACATCCAGCACCTGGAATCGCTCAACGACGTCGTCGAGAAGATCACCGGCGTCCCCCAGCGCGAGACCCTGCCCGACGAGGTCGTCCGCCGCGCCGACGAGATCGAGCTCGTGGACATGCCCGCCGAGGCGCTGCGCCGCCGGATGGCCCACGGCAACGTCTACGCCCCGGAGAAGGTCGACGCCGCCCTGTCGAACTACTTCCGGGTCGGCAACCTCACCGCGCTGCGCGAGCTGGCCCTGCTGTGGGTCGCGGGACGGGTCGACGAGACCCTCCAGAAGTACCGCACCGAGCACGGCATCGGACGGGTCTGGGAGACCCGCGAACGCGTCGTGGTGGCGCTCACCGGCGGGCCCGAGGGCGAGACGCTGATCCGCCGGGCGGCGCGTATCGCCGAGCGCTCCCACGGCGGCGGCGCCTCCGGCGCGGGCGGCACCCGCGACCTGCTCGCCGTCCACATCGCCCGCAGCGACGGCCTCGCGGACGCCTCGCCGGCCGCCCTGTCCCGGCAGCGCGCCCTCGTGGAGACCCTCGGCGGCAGCTTCCACTCCGTCGTCGGCGACCATGTCCCCACCGCGCTGCTGGAGTTCGCCCGGGCCGAGAACGCCACCCAGTTGGTCGTCGGGGTGAGCCGGCGCGGCCGGCTGGCGCGCTTCGCCACCGGGCGCGGGGTCGGCGAGACCATCGTGGAACGCTCCGGCGACATCGACGTCCACATGGTCAGCCACGAACGCGCCGGGCGCGGCCGACTGCTGCCCGCCCCCAGCAGCGACCTGCCCTTCGTGCGCAAGGTCGCCGGGCCGGTGGCGGGTTTCGTGCTGCCGGCGCTGCTGACCGTCCTGCTCGCGAACACCCGCGGGCACCTCAACCTCACCAGCGAGGCCCTGCTCTTCCTGCTCACCGTCGTCGGTGTCGCGTGCATCGGCGGGGTGGCCTCCGCACTGCTGGCGTCGGTCACCGCGTCGCTGCTGCTCAACTACTTCTTCATCCCGCCCATCGGCCGGTTCACCATCGGCGAGACCAACAACGTGCTCGCCCTGGCCGTCTTCGCGGTCGTCGCCGTCACCGTCGCCACGATCGTGGACCGCTCCCTGCGGCTGTCCCGGCGCGCCGCCGGCGCGACGGCGGAGGCCGAGACGCTCTCCTCGCTCGCCGGCAACATCCTCCGCGGCGACCAGGCCGTGGAGGTGCTGCTGCAACGGACGCGGGAGGCCTTCGGGCTGGAGTCCGCGGAACTCGTCCACAGGACCTCCGACCACCGCGGTGCGGTCGTCACGGAACGGGACGGCGAGGCGGGCGACACCGTCGCGGTCGCCGTCGGGCCGCAGGACACCCTCGTCCTGCGCGGGCGCCGCCTGGCCGCCTCCGAGCGGCGGGTCCTCGTCGCCTTCGCGGGCCACGTGGCCTCCGCGCTGGAACGGGCCCGGCTGGCCGAGGCCGCCGCCGAGGTCGAACCCGTCAAGGCGGCGGACCGCATGCGGACGGCGCTGCTGGCCGCGGTCGGCCACGACCTGCGCACCCCCCTGGCCGGTGCCTGGGCGGCGATCAGCTCGCTGCGCAGCCGCGAGGTGGAGTTCTCGGCCGAGGACCGCGAGGAACTGCTGACGACGGCCGAGGAGTCGCTGGCCCGGCTCAGCCGCCTCGTGGACAACCTGCTGGACATGAGCCGGCTCCAGGCGGGCGCGCTCCGGCTGACGCTGCGGCCGACCGCGCTCGCCGAGGTGGTGCCGCTGGCCCTGGACAGCCTCACCGACGCCACCGCGCCGGTGGTGACCCAGGGGCTGGACGAGGCGCCGCTCGCGCTGGCCGATCCGCCGCTGGTGGAGCGCGTCGTGGCCAACCTGGTGACCAACGCCCAGCGGCACGCCCCGGCGGGCACCAAGGTCCTGATCGGCGCGAGCGCGCTCGGCGGGCGCGTGGAACTGCGCGTCGCCGACCGCGGGCCCGGACTCACCCCCGCCGACCGGGAACGGGTCTTCGCGCCGTTCCAGCGGCTCGGCGACACCGACAACACCACGGGACTCGGACTGGGGCTCGCGCTCTCGCGCGGACTGACCGAGGCCATGGGCGGCACCCTCACCCCCGAGGACACGCCCGGCGGCGGACTGACCATGGTGCTCTCCCTGCCGGTGGCGGACGCGGCCGAGGCCGCCGCGTCCCCCGAACCCGCCCCCGGGGACGAGGAGGCCCTGACATGAGGCGCGTTCTGGTCGTCGACGACGAGTGGGGCTTCCGCAAGGCCCTCGACATCGACCTCACCGCCCGCCATTACACCGTGACCACGGCGCCGGACGGGGCGACCGCGCTGACCCTGGTGTCGATCAGCCCGCCGGACGCGATCGTCCTCGACCTCGGACTGCCGGACATGGCGGGCATCGACGTCATCCTCGGCGTCCGGGCGTGGAGCCCGCTGCCGATCATCGTGGTGTCCGGGCGGTCCGACCCGGCCGACAAGGTCCCGGCGCTGGACGCCGGCGCCGACGACTACCTGACGAAGCCGTTCTCCATGGACGAACTCGCCGCCCGGCTGCGGGCGGTGTTCCGCCGCCCCGCCGCCGTGGAGGAGCCGCAGACGGTCGACGTCGGCGGATACCGCCTGGACCTGGCCGCCTTCACCGTCGGCCCCCGCCGGGGCCGCGGCGAGGCACCGCACCTGACCCCCACCGAGTGGCGGCTGCTCATGCCGCTGCTGCGCAACCCGGGACGACTGGTGACGGGCCGTCAGCTGCTGCGCGAGGTCTGGGGACCGGGCAACGAGAAGCGCACCAACTACCTGCGCGTCTACCTCGCCACCCTCCGGCACAAGCTGGAGCCGGACCCCTCCCACCCCCGTCACCTGATCACCGTGCCCGGCCTCGGCTACCGCTTCGAGCCCTGAGCCCGCGCCGGCGGTCTCACCCCGCCCGGCCGACGTGCCGGGCGGGGCGGCCCACCGCGAAGTGGACCTACTCCCCGAACAGCCGGAAGCCCGCCGCCCACGCCAGCAGCCTGCTCGGCCGGTTGTCGCGCGAGCAGGTCCAGCTGGGAACGCGCCCGCGGGCGACCACATCCGCGCTCAGGCCCGCGACACAGGCGAGCGCCAGACCCTCGCGGCGGTGGCCCGGCAGTGTCAGCACGGCGATGTCCTCGTACGCGGCGCCGAGGAAGTACGTGCAGGCGAGCGAGACCGGACGGCCGCCGCGGAAGGCGCCCCAGCAGTGACTGGAGCCGGCGAGCGCGGCAGGCCCGCCCCAACTCGCCGCGATCCAGGCGGCGTCCGGGCCCAGTGCGGCCAGCGCCGGGCCGTCGGCCGCCGTGAGCCGGCGCACCACCACGTCATCGGGAAGGCGGCGGCGCGGCACCGGGCGCGACCGCAGCCAGATCATGCGCTCCCAGGGCACGACACGGTCGAACGCCGCCCCGAGGAGCGGCAGGAACCCCGGCCGGGCCAGGACGTAGCTGTCACCCAGCGGGGCCAGGGCCCGCGGATCGGCGTGGCGCGGGTTGCCGTCCAGCAGGACGTGGCCGGCACAGGCCACGGCGACCACACGGGGCGCGACGGCCCGGTCCGCCCACCACCGGCCGTGCCCGGTGGCGCGCACATGCTCCGCGAGGCCGACAGGCCCGGGAACGTCCGCCGGGAACCAGCCCCCGGGGACCGGGAGTCCTGTGTACTCGATCATCCTCGCCTCTCTTCGGTGTGCCGGCCCAGGGCGCTCCGGCGTTCGGGTATCGCCGGCCGGGCTGGGCGCCTGGCGAGCCGCGGGCCGCGGCGCGTCGCTCCACGACCTGCCGGGTGCCTCATGCCGACGGCGGTGCGGACCACCGGATCGTCCGGGGGTCCGCACCGCCGCTGTGGGGTTCAGCCCTGGTTGGCCTTCTTGCCGTGGTTGGCTCCCTTCTTGCGACGGGCCCTCTTCTTGCGGGCGCGCTTGGACACCGGTTTCCTCCTTGTGGTGGTGACGGGCTTTCAGGCAGTGACGAGCAGGTCGGCGGCCTTGCACAGGCGGCGCGCGGTGCGATCCCCATGGCCGGCGGTGGACGGGCCGTCGGCGTCGTAGTGGGCACCGGGGACCAGCGGGGTCCGCGGGTCGCAGAGCCGCACCACGCGGGCGGCGCCCTCGGCCGGCGGCTCGCCCTCGTGTGCGTACAGCGGCAGCAGGGCGGTCGAGCAGATGCCCGGGTCGACGCTGACCACGGTGCAGCCCGCGGGCGCCGCCGCGCCGGCGAACACGGTCAGGGCCAGCTGGGACTGCGCGTACGCGGCGTAACGGGAGTAGCGGCGGGCGCGGTTGAGGTCGTTCCAGGCGAGGGAGGCCGACCGGTACGTGGTGGACGAGACGTTGACGACGCGGCTGCCGGGGCGCGCCGTCAGCGGGCCGCGCAGCTCCCGGGTGAGCAGGTACGCGGCCAGGAAGTTGACCTGGAAGGAGACCTCGTTGCCGTCCTCGGTGACCGTGTGCTCCTCGGGGGCCGCGACCGCCGCGTTGTTGACCAGGACGTCCAGGACGGGATGGGCGGCCGACACTTCGGCCGCCAGCGCCCTGACCTGTGTCAGCCGGCGGAAGTCCGCGACGGCCAGGCGCAGTCGGGCCCGGTCGGCGCCGGCCGCCACCAGGCGCTCCACGGCGTGGTGGGCGGACTCGGTGTCGGGGCCGTGGACGATGACCGTGCGCCCCCGTTCGGCGAGCAGGCGGGCGGTCTCCCACCCGATGCCGGAGGTCGCCCCCGTGACCAGGGCGGTCCTCGGGGGGACGGCGGAAAGGGCGGATACGGACATGGGTGATCCCTCCGGGGGAACGACGCGTCGGCGCGCGCCCTGGCCACGGGTGGTGGGGGCGCGCGCCGTACGCGAAGGAATGCGGCCGTCAGGCATGGCCGCGGGACACCGGCTCGTCAGGGAGCCGGCAGGAGAACAGCGCGCGGAACCGGCGGCACCCGATGGGGTGGCCGGTCGTCATGGCGCCGACCGCTGTTCACCCCTTCATCCCACCGCCCGCCGCCGTGGCAGGCAAGATCCGCCGCCCGTTCCTGACACCGTCCTGACGGCGCGGCCTGAGGCGCCGTCAAGGCGCCGTCATAAAGCCGAGCCGCGGGCGCAAAGGTCCTGTCAGGGACGTCCGCCGGGCCCCGCGGTCGCGATCTGCTGGCGTGCGTACCCCCCAACTCCCGCACCTTCGGAAGGCCCTCGTCCATGCAGCCGCCGGCCCCCGCCCACGCCCCCGGGACAGACCGCACCGCCCCTCAGCCGCCGCGCCCCGGCAGGAGGTCCGGCAGACGCCGCAAGGTGGCGGCGGGACTGCTCGACCCCCGTCAGCTGTGGACGGCCTTCCCGGAGGCGGTGCGCAAGCTCCACCCGCGCGGCATGGTCCGCAAACCGGTGCTCTTCGTCGTCGAGGCCGGCGCGGCGCTCACGACCCTGTCGGCACTGCTGCACCCGAGCGTCTTCGCCTGGGTGATCACCGGCTGGCTGTGGCTGACGGTCGTCTTCGCCAACCTCGCCGAGGCCGTGGCGGAGGGCCGCGGCAAGGCCCAGGCCGAGAGCCTGCGCCGGGCCCGGACCGGCACCGTGGCCCGCCGGCTGCGCGGCTGGCGGCCGTACGGGCGGGAGTACACCGAGGAGGCGGTCCCGGCCGGCGAGCTGCGGCGGTTCGACGTGGTGGCCGTGGAGGCCGGGCAGGTCATCCCGGGCGACGGGGAGGTCGTGGAGGGCATCGCGGCCGTCGACGAGTCGGCGATCACGGGGGAGTCGGCCCCGGTGGTCCGCGAGGCGGGCGGCGACCGCTCCGGGGTGACCGGCGGGACGAAGGTGCTGTCGGACCGGATCGTCGTCCGCATCACCTCGCGCCCCGGCCGGACCTTCCTGGACCGGATGATCGCCCTGGTCGAGGGCGCCTCCCGGCAGAAGACGCCCAACGAGATCGCCCTGAACATCCTGCTGGCGTCGCTGACCGTCGTCTTCGTCCTCGTTGTTGTCACCCTGGAGCCGATGGCCGCCTACGCCGGCGCCGCCCAGGACACGGTCGTGCTGGTGGCCTTGCTGGTCACGCTGATCCCCACCACCATCGGGGCGTTGCTGTCGGCGATCGGCATCGCGGGCATGGACCGGCTCGTGCAGCGCAATGTGCTGGCGATGTCCGGGCGCGCCGTCGAGGCGGCGGGCGACGTGTCGACCCTGCTGCTGGACAAGACCGGCACCATCACCTTCGGCAACCGCCGTGCCACCGCCTTCGTCCCGCTGCCCGGGGTGGACGACCTGCAACTGGCGCAGGCCGCCCAGGCGTCCAGCCTCGCCGACGAGACCCCGGAGGGCCGCTCGGTCGTCGTCCTGGCCAAGGAGCGCTACGGGCTGCGCGCCCCCGCCCCGGGCGAGTTGGGGCAGACCCGCTTTGTGCCGTTCTCCGCCCGCAGCCGGATGAGCGGGGTCGACCTGCGCTGGGAGGACGGCGCCGGAGTCGCCGTGCGCAAGGGCGCCGCGGCGACCGTGGCCGCCTGGGTCACCGCCCGCGGCGGGCGGGTGCCCGCGGAGGTGGACCCGATCGTGGACCGCATCGGCGCCTCGGGCGGCACCCCGCTCCTGGTCGCCCTCGACGACGGGAACCAGGCCCAGGTCCTCGGGGTGATCCACCTCAAGGACGTGGTGAAGAACGGCATCCGCGAACGCTTCGCCGAACTGCGGCGGATGGGCATCCGCACGGTGATGGTCACCGGTGACAACCCGCTGACCGCCCGCGCGATCGCGGACGAGGCGGGGGTCGACGACTTCCTCGCCGAGGCCACCCCCGAGGACAAACTCGCCCTGATCAAGCGCGAGCAGGCCGCCGGCAACCTGGTCGCGATGACCGGTGACGGCACCAACGACGCGCCGGCGCTGGCGCAGGCGGACGTCGGCGTGGCGATGAACACCGGTACCTCGGCCGCCAAGGAGGCCGGGAACATGGTCGACCTCGACTCCAACCCGACCAAGCTGATCGAGATCGTGGAGGTCGGCAAGCAGCTGCTGATCACCCGCGGCGCGCTGACGACGTTCTCCATCGTCAACGACGTGGCGAAGTACTTCGCGATCATCCCCGCGATGTTCGCCGGCGCCTACCCGGGGCTCGGGGAGCTGAACATCATGCGCCTGCACAGCCCCACGTCGGCGATCACCTCGGCGATCGTCTTCAACGCCCTCATCATCGTCGCGCTCATCCCGCTGGCCCTGCGCGGAGTCCGCTACACGCCGTCGTCCGCGGCAGAACTGCTGCGGCGCAACCTGCTGGTGTACGGACTGGGCGGGCTCGTGCTGCCGTTCCTCGGCATCAAGCTGATCGACATGGCCGTCGTGCAGTTCGTGCCGGGCCTCGGCTGAGCCCGCGAGCGGTCCCTCAGACCAGCCCCGACACCCGGAACACCGCCCGGACCGCGGGCCCGTCGACGTCGTCGCCGAGGTGCGCCAGCACCTGTGAACCGTGGCGCAGCACGCCGCGGTCGCGGGAGCGGTGGGCGCCGGCCTCCAGCAGGTGCCACAGCAGGGGGTCGGCGGCCAGCGTCCGCGGATCGACCTCCACACAGCGGCCGGAGGCGTCGTACAGCAGCAGGTGCGCCGCGGGCCCCTGGTGCTGCCGCACCGCGACCAGGGCATCGGTGCGGACCGTGCGGGTGCGCAGAGAGCGGCGCACCGAGAGCCAGCCGTCGCCCGCCGTCACGCGCGGCGGCACCAGCACCGCCAGCACCAGGAACGCCAAGAACGACCAGAGCCCTGCGCGCGCCGCGCCGAGGGTGCCCGCGGCCGCGTCGAGGGCCAGGGCGAGCGCGAGGAAGCCGAGCGCGCAGAGTGCCGCGAACCGGGCGTGCCCGGCCCAGCGGCGGTCGGTGTGGCCGGAGGTGGTCCGCGTCATGCCGCCGACCGTAGGAGCGGCACCTTCCGCGAGGACGGCGGCTGACGCGCCCCTGACGGCGCGCCGCGCGATCCTGGCGCGGCCTTGACGGCCGGCGGCTCAGCCGACGTGCACGCGGGGGCGGCGGGCCCGGTCCGGTTCCGCCTCGCGCAGCACCTCACGGGTGACCGGGGCCACCTCGCCCTGCCCGAAGAGGAAGAAGCGCAGGAAGTTCGCGAAGGGCGTGCCCTCGGTCCACTCGAAGTAGATGTGCGGGCGCTGCCCGCTGGCGTCCCGCACGTGCAGGAGCAGGGCGGCCAGCGCGTTGGGGATGGACGAGGACTCCAGCGTGAGCACCCGGTAGCGGCCGTGCAGGACGTCGCCGCGGACGGTGAGGCCGGACTCGAACTCCGACGGGTCGGAGACGGTGACCTCGACGAAGACGAAGTCGTCCTCCGCCGGGATGTCGTTGTCGGCGCGGATCTGCTGGATCTTGTCGCGGTACTCCGCCATGTCCCGGCGGTCCGGCTCGTTGGCGATGAAGCGGATCCTTCGGTGCGACATGTCGCGGACGAAGCGCTGGGCCATGTCGTCCAGCGTCACGCTGGTGACGCGGAGTTCGAAGGCGCGGGCCAGCCTCGACAGCAGGGAGATGAGGATGATGCCGGCGATGAAGCAGGCACCGATCTTCACACCGTCCGGGCGTTCGATGACGTTGACGACGGTGGTGTAGAGGAAGATGGCCGAGATCACGGCGAAGCCGATGGTCCAGCCGCGCTGGTGGGCCTTGCGGGCCGCGATGGTCACCGCGATCGCCGCGGAACTGATCAGCACCAGCACACCGGTCGCGTACGCGCCGCCCTGGGCGTCGACGTCCGCGTCGAAGATCCAGGTGACCAGGAACGCCACCAGCGTGAAGACCAGCACCATCGGCCGCACGGCGCGCGCCCAGTGCGGGGCCATGCCGTAGCGGGGCAGGTAGCGCGGCATGAGGTTGAGCAGGCCCGCCATGGCGGAGGCGCCGGCGAACCACAGGATGCAGATGGTGGAGACGTCGTAGACGGTGCCGAAGGCGTTGCCCAGGTACTCGTGCGCCAGGTACGCCAGGGCGCGGCCGTTGGCCTGCCCGCCGGACTCGAACTCCTTGGCGGGGATGAGGAGCGTGGTGATGAAGCTGGTGGCGATGAGGAAGCAGCTCATGACGACCGCGGCCGTGGTCAGCAGCTTCTTCGTCCCGCGGATCCGCCCGGCGGGCTTCTCCTCGGTGTCGCTGTCGTCGCCCTGCACGTGGGGCATGACCGCCACGCCGGTCTCGAAGCCGGACAGGCCGAGCGCCAGCTTCGGGAAGACCAGCAGGGCCACGCCGACCATCGCCAGCACGTTGCCGTGCTCCGCGGTCAGGGCGCTGGACCAGTCGGTGACGACGTGCGACGCGGTCGCCACGTGCCACAGCCCGACGACGACCACCACCACGTTCAGCGCGAGGTAGAGGCCGACCAGGGCCACGGCGACGCCGATCGCCTCCAGGAAGCCCTTGAGGAACACCGCGCCGAGCAGCGCCACCAGGAACAGCGTGATGATCATCTCGTGGCCGTGCAGCACGCTCGTCAGGTGCGGGTTCTCCACCAGGTGGGTGGAGGCGTCCGCCGCCGACAGCGTGATGGTGATCAGGAAGTCCGTGGCCGCGAAGCCCAGCAGCGTCAGCACGAAGAGCTTGCCCTGCCAGAACGACAGCAGACGCTCCAGCATCGCGATCGAGCCCTCGCCGCGCGGGCTCTCCTCCGCCACCCGCCGGTACACCGGCAGCGCGCCCGCGAGCGTCACGACCACCAGGACGATGGTGGCGACGGGCGACAGCAGACCGGCGGCCAGGGCGGCGATGCCCGGCTGGTAGCCCAGGGTGGAGAAGTAGTCCACACCCGTCAGGCACATGACCCGCCACCACCGCTGCCCGCGGTGGGCGCTCTCGGGTACCGGCTGCCCGCCCTGCTGGTGGCGGGCCATGTCGGACAGGCCCTCCAGCATCCACGCGCGCAGCCGACTCGGATGAGCGGACATGGCCACGTTGCACTCCCGTCGACAACAGTCAAGAATCCGCCGTCGGCGGACGGCCACGTCAGCGTACGCAGCCGGGCCGGGGCCGTCGGCGCACGCCACGGTGGCACGGGGGCGGAGGGGCGCCGCCGTGGCCGCTCCCGCGCCGCGCGGCCGGGGCGTGCCGTGGGCGGCGCCGCGCGCGCCGGGGCGGCCCGCGCGGTGATCAATTCCGCAGGTCGGGACGGGAGTCGGGGCCGGCGGGGGAGCACGTCGCGGCGAGCCGGTGACGGGCCGCGGAACAGTAGGGTCCCGCCCGTCGGCGCGGGTCCGCCGTTGACGGGCTCCATACGGCTGACGGGCAATCCTGACGCGTTCTTAACGCCCTGCCTCCCCCCGGGTCCCGGACCGTTGCCGGAACCGGGTAGATTCTCCCGTGGAGTGCCGGGAAGTCTGGTCGGCGAAGACATGCACAGCAGCCGTACCATCTCTTTCCCTGGGGACCCTCACATGACCGTCCTGACCGCCGTCCTCCTGCTCGTGGCCCTGGCGACCACCGTGGCGACCGGCGCCAGGCACTGGCGGGTCCCGGCCCCCTCCCTCCTCGTCGTGGCCGGGCTGCTGGTCGGCCTGCTGCCGTGGGTGCCCGCGGTGCACGTCGCGCCCGAGGTGATCAGCGTCGTCGTGCTGCCCCCGCTGCTGTACGCCTCCGCCGAGGAGATCTCCTGGCGGGAACTGCGCCGCGTGTGGCGCCCGGTCACGGTCCTGGCCTTCGGACTCGTGGTCACCTCGGCCGCGGCCGTGGCCGCCGTCGCGGCGGCCGTGACCCCGCTCGGCGGGCCGATGGCGCTGGTGCTCGGCGCCGTACTGGCCAGCACCGACCCCGTCGCCGTGACGGCCCTCGGGCGCCGGCTGTCCCTGCCGCACCGGGTGAAAGTGCTGGTCCAGTCCGAGAGCCTGTTCAACGACGCCACGAGCCTGGTGCTGTTCAAGGTCGCCATCGGCGCCGCCGTCGCCTCCGGTTCGCTGCTGACGCCCGGGGCCGCGGGCCGCTTCCTCGAACTGGGCGGTGGCGGCGCGCTGGTCGGGGCGGCCGTCGCGGGACTCGTCACGCTCATCCGACGGCGTACCGAGGACCCGGTGCTGGAGACCGTCGTCTCCCTGGTCACGCCGTACGGCGTCTACGTGCTCGCCGAGGACCTGCATACGTCCGGGGTCACCGCGGTCGTCCTGGCGGGCGTGGTGCTGGGCAGCACCGGGCACCGGATCACGAACGCGCCGATACGGCTGCAGATCCACGCCGTCTACGCCACCGTCGTCTTCCTCCTGGAGAACGTGGTCTTCGCGCTCATCGGCCTCCAACTGCCCACGCTCGTGCGCGAGCTCGATCCGTCGGAGCGCGGCCTGCCGCTGGTCGTGGGCGTGGTCGCGGTGGCCGCCACGGTCGTCCTCCTGCGGCTCGTCTGGGTCTTCCCGCTGTCGGCCGTCATGCAGCACCGCCGCAAGGACGGCCCCGTCTCCTGGCGGGTGCCGCTGGTGACCTCGTGGGCCGGCACCCGCGGGGTCATGCCGCTGGCCGCCGCCCTGTCGGTGCCCCTGGTGACGGCCGGCGGCGCGCCGCTGCCGCACCGCTCGCTCGTGCTCACCCTGACGACGGGCGTGGTGGTCCTGACTGTCGTCGTCCAGGGCTTCACCCTCGCCGCGGTCGTCCGCCGTTCGGGCATCGCCCTCGAACCGGAGCACACCGCCCGCGAGGAGGCCAGGACCCGCGACGCCCTGTCCCGCGCCGGCCTGCGCTACCTCGACCAGCTGCACGACCTCGAAGCCGCGCCGGCGTCCGTCGTGGTCCAGTTGCGCCGCCATCTGGAGGCCGGACTCGACGAGGGCGACGAGAGCCCCGGGGCGGGCCGCGCCGCCGCCTTCGCCGAGGCCGTGGCCGCCCACCGCGACCTGCGCCGGGCGCTGATCGGCGTGCAGACCGGGGAACTGCGGCGGCTGTACGAGGCCGGTGAGGTCAGCGACGCCACCTGGCGCGCCGTCCAGCGGTCCCTGGACCTGGAGGAGGCCGGACTCAGGGCATAAAAGAGTCGTGCGGTCCGCGTCCGAGGCCGAGGCGGGCGCGCGAACCGCGGCGCTCGGCCTCGGCGAGTTCCGACATCAGGGGCGGCGGCGGTACGACGAGCACGGGGCAGCGGGCGTGGTCCAGGCAGTGCCGGGCCACCGACGGCGACAGCAGGCGGCGCAGCAGGCCGTGCGAGCCCGTGCCCACCACCAGCAGGTCGGACTCCTGGTCGGCCACCCTGACCAGGGTGGGGCCGGGCATGCCCAGCGCGATGACCGGGCGCAGCTGCGGTTCCAGTGGGATGCTGCCGCCGAAGGCGGTGTCCAGGGCGGCGAACAACTGCCGCCGCGCGAGGGAGTGCCAGCGGTCGAGCAGGGGCGGCGACGGCGGCCGGCCGGAGCCGAGGTCGACACCCACGGTCTCCCAGGCGATCACCACCGTCAGCGCCGCCGACCGGCGGCGTGCCTCCTCGACGGCCCTGTGGAGAGCCGCAAGGCTGCCCAGGGATCCGCTGACACCGACCACGACACGGTCTTCGCGGGACTCACGCATGACTCCATGCAAACGCCGTGCCGCGGGCGGGCAACGGTCCTTGTCGCGATCCTGACGCCGCCGCCCCCGGGCCTGACGGAGCCCTGACCCGTCCGCGACCGCGGCGTCAACAAATCGGCGCGCGCCGTCAACGTCCCGTCAGGGAGGGCCGCCGCCCCCCGGCCCCAGGGCTTAGCGTCCTGCTGCGCCCCGGCCCGACGTGCCCGGACCGGGGCGTCGCCCACCCTCTTGGCCCTCGTGGAGGAACCATGACCGAGCCCGCGTCCGAGGACGACCCCGAACCTTGTGAACGCATCCCGGCCGGAGCCGGCGGAACGCTCTGCGTCCCCGTCCGGCCGGGACCCGCCGGCTGCGTCGCGCGCATGTTCCGCACGCCGTTGGGCGACCGCACCGCGGTCGCCTTCACCACGCCGGAACGCCTCACCGCGACGCTCGGCGCGGAACAGGCATGGATCAGCCTGTCGGAGCCCGCGCTGCGCTCGCTGGCCCGGCCGCTCGGTGTCACCGCGCTCACCGTGGACCCCCAGTTCGCCGCCCCCGCCGTCAAGGACGACCCCGACGCCTCGCCCGACCGGTTCGGCTCCCAGCTGATGGGCGTCCTGCGGGTGACCGGTGCGATCGCCCTGGTCGACGCCCTGTGCCTGTGGATCGGCTGACGAGTCCGCGGGCCGCCCGCCCCCACCGGGGCCCCTCCATCGCCCTCCGGGCAGGTGCCGTCCCCGCGTTGCCCTGCCCGGAGGTGCCCGACCGCTTCCGCACCACCGCTTAGTTTCCGGAGCACCTCAGATGACCACAGCCCCAGCCCTCGCCGCACCGACCCCGGGGAGCGAGGCCGAACCCCCCGGTCCCGGCCGGAACCGCCGTGTCGGCGGGGGCCTGCTCGATCCCCGGCAGCTGTGGCTCGCCCTGCCGGAGGCGCTGCGCAAGCTCAACCCCGTCACACTCTTCCGCAATCCGGTCATGTTCGTCACCGAGATCGGCGCGGCGCTGACCACCGGGCTCGCGATCGCCCACTCCTCGCTGTTCGCGTGGCTGATCACCGCCTGGCTCTGGCTCACCGTCGTCTTCGGCAACCTCGCCGAGGCCGTGGCCGAGAGCCGCGGCAAGGCGCAGGCGGAGTCGCTGCGCCGGACCCGGCGGCAGACCACCGCCCGGCGGCTGACGGAGAAGGGGGAGAAGACCGTCCCCGCGATCGCCCTGCGCCGCGGTGACATGGTGGTCGTGGAGGCCGGCGAGCTGATACCCGGTGACGGCGACGTCGTCGAGGGTGTCGCCAGCGTCGACGAGTCCGCCATCACGGGGGAGTCCGCGCCCGTCATCCGCGAGTCCGGCGGCGACCGCTGCGCCGTCACGGCCGGGACCAAGGTGCTCTCGGACCGCATCGTCGTCCGCATCACCCAGGACCCCGGCGCCGGCTTCCTGGACCGGATGATCGCCCTCGTCGAGGGCGCCAACCGGCAGAAGACCCCCAACGAGCTGGCCCTGAACCTGCTCCTGGTGATGCTGACCTTCGTCTTCCTGATCGCCGTCGTCACCCTGCAGCCCATGGCGATCTTCTCCAAGGGCATCACGGGCGCCGCCCCCGACAGCACCGCGCTGACCGCCGACGGCGTCACCGGCATCGTCCTGGTCTCCCTGCTGGTCTGCCTCATCCCGACCACCATCGGGGCCCTGCTCTCGGCGATCGGCATCGCGGGCATGGACCGGCTCGTGCAGCGCAACGTCCTCGCCTCGTCGGGCCGCGCCGTGGAAGCGGCGGGCGACGTCAACACCCTGCTGCTCGACAAGACCGGCACCATCACCTACGGCAACCGGCAGGCCGGCGGGTTCCTGCCGATCGGCGGCATCGAGCCGGAACGACTCGCCCAGGCCGCCCTGCTGTCCAGCCTCGCCGACGAGACCCCCGAGGGCCGCTCGATCGTCGCCCACGCCCGCGAGCACTTCGTGCTGAGCCACCACCGCGCCGACGAGCTCGAACTGCCCGAGGCCGCCTGGGTGCCCTTCAGCGCCGTCACCCGCATGTCCGGGGTGGACCTGCCCCGGGGCGGGCGGCAGTTGCGCAAGGGCGCCGCGTCCGCGATCGCCGGCTGGGTCCGCGAGAACGGCGGCACGGTGCCGGCCGGCCTGGACGTCTACGTCGAGCAGGTGTCGGCCTCCGGCGGCACCCCGCTGGCGGTGGCCGAGCGCACGTCCGACGGACCGGCCCGGGTGCTCGGCGTCATCCACCTCAAGGACGTCGTCAAGCCCGGCCTGCGCGAACGCTTCGACGAGATGCGCCGCATGGGCATCCGCACCGTCATGATCACCGGCGACAACCCGGTGACCGCCCGCACCATCGCCGAGGAGGCGGGCGTCGACGACTTCCTCGCCGAGGCCACCCCCGAGGACAAACTCGCCCTGATCAAGCGGGAGCAGGCGGGCAGCAACCTGGTCGCCATGACCGGTGACGGGACGAACGACGCCCCGGCGCTGGCGCAGGCCGACGTCGGCGTGGCCATGAACACCGGCACCTCGGCCGCCAAGGAGGCCGGGAACATGGTCGACCTCGACTCCGACCCCACGAAGATCGTGGAGATCGTCGAGATCGGCAAGCAACTCCTGATCACCCGCGGGGCGCTGACCGCCTTCTCGATCGCCAACGACATCGCGAAGTACTTCGCGATCCTCCCCGCCATCTTCGTCGGGGTCTATCCCGCGCTCGACGCCGTCAACATCATGCGGCTGCACTCGCCGGGCTCCGCGATCCTGTCCGCCGTCGTCTTCAACGCCGTCGTGATCGTCGCGCTGATCCCGCTCGCCCTGCGGGGCGTGCGCTACCGGCCGTCCTCGGCGTCCGCCCTGCTCACCCGCAACCTGTGGGTGTACGGCCTCGGCGGCGTCGTCGTCCCCTTCCTCGCGATCAAGTTGATCGACCTCGTCCTCGTCCAGTTCGTCCCCGGGATCTGACCATGCCTCCCCATCCCCGCCTCCCGCACTGGGCGGCCCACCATCTGGCCGCCGTACGGGTCGTCGTGGCGCTCACCGTGCTCGTCGGCCTTGCCTACCCGCTGGGCATGACCGCGCTCGGTCAACTGCCGGGGCTCCGGCATGCGTCCCCCGGCACCGCCCTCGGCAGGTCCTGGACGGACACCAAGGGCCGCCCGCTGCCCGGCTACTTCCAGTCCCGGCCCTCCAACGCGGGCGCCGGCTACGACCCGGCCGCCTCGGCGGCCGGCAACCTCGGCCCCGAGAGCGTCGTCGACACTCCGGACAAGCCGAGCCTGCTCACCCAGGTCTGCGCGCGCAGCAAGGCGGTCGGTGAGCTGGAGGGCGTCGACGGCTCCCGCCCCTACTGCACCGCCGACGGCGTCGGCGCCGTGCTCGGCGTTTTCCGCGCGGACGGCACCACCGGCGACGTCCAGCGCGTGATCAGCCTCAACCAGCCCTGTCCCGCACGGCCGTTCACCGCCTCGTACGACGGCGTGGCCGTGGTGTGCGCGGCAGCGGGCGCCGACTACGCGCAGGCCGTCGTCGTCCCCGTGCGCGGCGGCGCCCCCGCGCACCCCGTGGTGCCCGCGGACGCCGTCACCGCGAGCGGGAGCGGCCTCGACCCGGACATCAGCCCCGCCTACGCGCGCCTCCAGACCCCCCGGGTAGCCCGCGAACGCGGTCTGCCCGAGAGCACCGTGCGCGCACTCGTCGCCCGCTGCACCACCGGCCGCGCACTCGGTGTGTTCGGCGAGCCGGCCGTCGACGTCGCCGGCCTCAACAGCGCGCTGGACCGCGCCCGTCCGCTCCGGGGAGCCTGAGCATGACCGTCTTCGGCTGGCTCCAGGCCACCCTCGTCATCGCCGTCGTCGTCGGCCTGCACGTACCGCTCGGCGACTACTTCGCCCGCGCTCTCGACGGCGGGCGGCACCTCGCGCCCGAACGGCTGCTGTACCGGGTCTGCGGCGTCGACCCCGACCGCGAACAGAACTGGCGGCACTACCTCTTCGCGCTCCTGGCCTTCAGCGCCGCGAGCATCGCCGCCCTCTTCGCGCTGTTCACCTTCCAGGACCGCCTGCCGTGGTCGCTCGGCCGTGACGGCATGCCCTGGCCGCTCGCGCTGCACACCGCGGTCAGCTTCACCACCAACACCAGCTGGCAGAACTACGCCGGGGAGTCCACCACCGGCCACCTCGCGGTGATGGCGGGCCTGGGCACCCAGGCCTTCGCGTCCGGCGCCGTCGGCATCTGCGCGGCCCTCGCGCTGGTCCGCGGCCTGGTCCGGCGCGGCACCGACGAACTCGGCAACTTCTGGGTCGACCTGATCCGTTCGGTGCTGCGCGTCTTCCTGCCGCTCGCCGTCGTCTTCGGACTGCTGCTCATGGCGGCCGGCGTGCCGCAGCACCTGTCCGGCGTCGACCAGCTGGCGGGCCCGGTCGGCTCCTGGGAGCCCCTCAAGCTCATGTCGGGCGACGGCGGCGGCTTCTTCAACGCCAACAGCGCACACCCCCTGGAGAACCCCTCCGCCTGGACCAACACCGTCGAGATCGTGCTGATGCTGCTGATCCCGACCGCGCTCGTCCGCACCTACGGCCGCATGGTCGGCAGCCTCCGCCAGAGCTGGACCCTGCTGACGGTCGTCGGGATCCTGTTCTGCCTGCTGCTCGTCGCCGGAAACCTGGCGCAGAGCCTGCACACCGGCACCGTCACGGCGGCCGTAGGCGGCCAGACCGAGGGCACCGAGACCCGCTTCGGCGTCCCCGCGAGCACCCTGTTCGGCATCTCGGCCACCGCCTCCGCCGACGGCGCCGCCAACGCCTCGTACGACAGCTTCTCCAGCCTCGGCGGAGGCGTGCTCCTCGCGGGCATGATGCTCGGCGAGATCGCGCCCGGCGGCACCGGCAGCGGGCTGTACGGCCTGCTCATGGCGGTCATGGTCGCCGTGTTCATCGGCGGGCTGATGGTGGGCCGCACGCCCGAGTACCTGCGCAAGCGGATCGGGTTCGGCGAGATGCGCCACGTGGTGCTCTACGCCCTCGTCGCCCCCACCACGGTCCTGGTCTGCTCCGCGATCGCGGTCGCCCTGCCCGAGGGCCGCTCGTCCATGGGCAACACCGGTCCGCACGGGCTGACCGAACTGATCTACGCCTACACCAGCAACACGGCGAGCAACGGCAGCGCGATGGCCGGGTTCAACGGGGCCACCGACTTCCACAACCTGCTCATGGTGGCCGCGATGCTCGTCGGCCGCTACGTGCCGATCGTCTTCGTGCTCGCCCTCGCCGGGCGCCTGGCCCGGCAGCGCCCCGGCGTGGTGACGGTCGGCACCCTGCGGCCGTACGGCGTCAACTTCGTCGTCCTGGCCACCGGTGCCGCGCTCGTCCTCGCGCTGCTCAACTTCCTGCCGGCGCTGTCCCTCGGACCGGTCGCGGAGGGGCTGCTCTAGCCGTCCGGGACCGTCGGCCGGCCCGGGTCCACGGGCCGGCCGACGGAACCGCTGGACGGACCGGGCGGCGCCCCGGAGGATGGGGTGCCGTGAAGGTGAACAGCGTCGCCGACGCCGACGCGCTGGCGAGCAGCGCGCACGAGGGACAGACCGACCGCATCGGCGTGCCGTACGTCGAGCACGTGCGCGCCGTTGCCGCGGGGCTCGCGCCCTTCGGGCCCGAACTGCAGATGGCCGGGCTGCTCCACGACATCGTCGAGGACACGCCCTGGACCGCTGAGCGCCTGCGCGCCGCGGGTGTTCCGGACCGCGTCGTCGCCGTCGTCGAGCAGGTCACCAACCAGCCCGGCGTCGCCTACGCGGACAAGCTGCGGCGCATCGCCGCCGACCGGGACGCCACCCTGGTCAAGATCGCCGACAACGCCCACAACAGCCGGGCCGACCGCGCCGCCCGCCTCGACCCGGCCGCGCGCGAACGCCTCGCCGCCAAGTACCGGGCCGCCCGCGCCGTCCTGTGGCCGGCCGCCGCGCGCGGCGACATCGCGGCGATCCTCGCCGTCGTCAACCCGGACCTGCTCGCCGAACTCCCGGCGGAGGACGGCAGGCCGTGACGACGCGGCTCAGTCCGGACCGGCCGACGCCGGCTCCCGCGACGCCGGGCGGGCCGCGGTGATCGCGGCCTGGAGACTCGCCAGCCAGATCGCGGCGTCGACCGCGTAGTAGAGCAGCGGATCAGGGGCCTCGCCCGCCGAGGCCGTGCAGACGTCGTGGATGACCGTGCGGTCCGTCGGCGCGTCGTCAGGGTGCGCGTTCTCGGGGAAGGGGCGCTCGCGGCCCAGGATCAGGTCGTAGCTGAACGGCAGCGCCAGGCCCCGCAGGCGGTGCGCGGCGTCGCGCAGGTGCGCGGCGCTCAGCGGCCAGGCGGACAGCGCGCCCGGCGGGCAGTTGTCCAGCAGGACCTGCCCCATGGTGATGACACGGTTGCCCGCCAGCATGATCACCTGGAAGTCGGTGTCCCCCGACGACGCGTGCCGGGCGTCGTGCCGCTCGGTGGCGTACTGGGCGTAGGTCGCCTCGACGATCAGCTGCGCCAGCCGGGCCCGCGGCAGGGCGTCGGTGGCCCGTGCCCCCTCGGTGATCCGCTCGGTGATGTCGGCGACCGCGCGGGTGCCGTGGTCCAGAACGCGCGCGCAGGCGCGCCGCAGTTCGCCGGTGCCCCCGTGCGGCCAGGCGAGCAGGCCGACGACGGCTCCCGTCACGGCCCCGGTCAGCACGTCCAGGAAGCGGGCGGCGGCCAGTTCCGGCCCGCTCGGGGCGATCTGGGTGAACGCGGCGGCCACGGTCAGCGTGAAGAACGCCTGGCCCCAGCCGGGACCGAGCACCTTGCCCGAGGCGAAGGCCAGCAGCATGCACGGCGGCAACAGCGCGGCGAACACCAGCGGTGTGCCAGCGGCGAAGTACAGGATCAGCGCCGCGACCACGGCGCCCGCGAGCGTTCCGCGCAGCGCCGGCATCAGCGCGGTGCGGGTGCCGACGGCGCTGGTGCGCATCACCGTGAGCGTGGTCAGCAGGGCCCAGAAGCCGTGCTCCAGACCGAGCGCGCCGACGACCAGCCGGACCGCCGCGAGCGCCACGGCGATCCGCACCGCGTTCTGGAAGTACACCGACCGCGGCGTCAGATGGGCGCGCAGCCGGTGGTAGTACAGCTCCGCCGTGGGGCGCCCGGCGTACCAGAAGGCCCCGGGACGGGCCGGCAGCGGCGTACCGTCCGCCGGCACACGCGCCCCGAGCACGATCCTGACCGCCGTGACGACGAAGTCGGCCGTGTGCGTGATGTCCAGGGCGATCGCGCCGTTGCGCACCATCGTGGCGGAGTCCGTACCCGTCCCGCGCGGCCGCACGCGGTGCGACTCGAAGGCGCTCGCGGCCGCACCGCAGACGGCCTGCATGGGCGGCGGGGCCCGGCCGGTCAGCGCCCGGTCCACGTCCTCGCAGGCCGCGGCCGAGGTCAGCAGCAGCCCCATGGCGGCCGGTTCGGGCGGGTCCGCGCCCTCACCGGCCGACTCCGTCAGCTGCCACGTCTGCGCCAGCAGATGCCGCATCTGCGAGGCCGCCTCGGACAGCGCCCGGTCCCGCGCGGACGCCGACGCCGGGCGCTCGTCCGTCGGCACATGGCTCATCCGCAACTCCTGCGAGGCCTTCACCAGCGCATCCGGGTCACCCCGCCGGGGCGGGTCCGCCGCCAGCCCGTACAGCGCCTCGGCCGCCAGACGCGCCGCCCGCGCGAGCCGCTGCTCGTACCGGGCGGGACACGGCGCCGGCCACAGGAAGCACTCCGCGAGGCCGATCAGCACGACCCCGGCGACCAGGCCCGCCAGCCGGTGGCCCAGGGTCGACGGTGCGTACGGCGGGAAACAGGGGAGGATGTAGAACAACTGCAGCCCGTTGGCGAGGCCCACCAGTTTTGGCCCGCCGACCCCGCTGAACGTGACGAGGAAGCCCACGACCAGCATCCCCAGGGCCGCCGTCCAGGCGTGCGCCGCCAGCACCGTGCCCAGTGTCACCAGGGCCATGCCGACCGGCAGCGCGGCCATCAGCGTGCGGGCCCGCTCGCGCGGCGATCCGGGCACGGAGGACAGCCCGCCGGCCGCGACAGCGCCGAACAGGGCATAGATGGCCACCGTCCGGTCGCCCAGGCCGTACCGCGCCGTGTAGAAGCCCGCGCAGGCCACCACGGTCACCCGCGCCGAGCGCCGCACCGCCGCGAGACCCGGATCGCGGGCCCGCAGCCACTCCATCCCGCTCCGGCGCGCCACTCCCATCGTCAAACGGTAGGACGCCCGCTGACGCCGGGCCACCCCGGCGCGGGGGCCGCGCCGCGGTCACGGGCCCCGGGGCGTCCGGTCGGGTGGCCCGCCCGCCTTTGGGGTGGGCCGGCGCCGGGCCGGTCGGCGAGACGCCGGGTGGCCCGGCAGCCGCTCCGGGGCCGTTGCCGAGGCGTCGCCTCGGCGCGTGGTGGGTCGCGGTGGCGCGAGGCCGGGCGTGTGCCTGCGGCCTTCGGCCGACGTGCGATCGGGTGGCCCGGCCGCCTTTGGAGCGGGGTGGCGCGCTGCTTCTGCCCGTGGCGGGGTGTCGTGCGTGCCGGGAAGTGGCGGCGCGAGCGTGAGTGCCGTGGCCAGTCGTGGCCGCTGCCCTTGGCGAGGCGGTGGGGTGGCCTGGCGGCGGTTTCGGGGCGGGGGCGGGTGCGGTCCCCGGTCTCGGTGGGCGTCCGGCCGGGTGGCCCGGTGGCTGTTCGGGGGCGGTTGGGGAGCGGGCGAGGGACGTGCTGCGTGCTGAGGCGCGGCGGCGCAACGGGGATGCCCGCGGCCGATTGCCGTTGTGGCCAGGCGGCAGCTTCGGGGCGGGGTGGGGCCAGGCCGGTCGGCGAGGCCTGGGTTGTCCGGTGGTCGTTCCGGGGCGGCTCGGGCAGGCCCCAGGGTGGGACTCCTCCGCCCTGGTGAGCGTGTGGCGGGGCCGGACGGGTCAGCCCGGGGTGCGGGACTCCAGGTCGCGGCGGGTGGCGTCGCCGTACTCGCCGCTCTCGTCGCCGCGGATGCCGTACCAGACCTGGAAGCGGGCGACGGCCGCCGTGAGGCGCCGGTCGAAGCGGCCGTCCACCGGTCCGCCGGTGTAGACGTCGGGGATGCGCAGCAGGCGGGCCTGGAGTTCGCTGACGGCGGGGCCGCGGTCGCCCTCCCGGAGCACGCCGGAGGCGGTTCCCGCGGCGGGCGGCGCCGTGGTGGCGGGCGGGGCGGGGGCCGCCGGTGTGAGGGTGGCACCGGGGGAGGACAGCACGAGGGCCAGGCCGAAGCCGGCCGCGCCGGCGCCCGCGACGAGGGCGCCCAGACCGGCCAGGCGGAGGGCGCGGGACGAGCCGTGCCGCCGGGTGGCCTCGGCGGCGGGGGGATCCGCAGGTGGTGCGGGCGCCGGTCGCGGGCGCCGCGATCCGGCCGGGCGCGGGGGAGGGGCGGCGCCGGCGGGACGGAAGAGGTCGAGGGACTCCTCCCAGGAGTCGCCCGCGGCCGCGGACTCGCGTGCGGGGATGACCCGCGTCGGCTCGATCATGCGGCGCCGTGACGGCCCTCCGGCGGACGGGTTCGGCACTGGGGTACCCCTTGTCTCCCCCCTCGGTCCTGCTGGTTCGCCCACATTAGGACCGAACTGCCGTGCCCCCGGCGGGAATCGGCGAATCCGCCCCGCCCGGTGCGGTACTGCGCTAGGCCGGGTCGTCACATGAGCTCCCCCAAGTGCGGTGCAACGCAAGGCGGAGAGCCGTCACCTGGTCGGCGGCGTGGACGGGCTACCCGGACGTGTGACGACAGGGCCTACGCCCAGGGCGGGGCGATCCGGAAGGAGGTGTCCGCGCGGTACCCGTCGTCGTGGCGGTAGGGGTCGATGCGCAGGCGGAAGTCGCGGTGCCGCAGCAGGCGGTCCGGGTAGTTGTACGACGCGAAGGAGACCGTGCCCCGCCAGGCGCCGGGCCGGGCGCAGAACGTGGCGTCCTCGCGGAAGAGCGCCGAGCCGTCCGGCCGGCCGACGCGGAGGCGGAAGTCCTGGTGCCGCAGGTAGTCGCCGTCCGGGGTGGCGAAGGAGACGCAGCGCGCGTCGGCCAGCCCGGGGACGAGCACGAAGGTGGCGGCGCGGCGTGTCGCGCGGGAGGACGACGCGCCGACGGGGGCGAGGCGGACGGTGCCGTCCAGGGCGCTCCAGTAGCGGTCGGGGTGGTCGGCGGACTGCAGGGACAGGCTGTGGCCGCGCGGCGCCCGCGAGCCCTCGCCGTCCTCGCCGTCCGCCCGGTGGTGGCTCGGGGTCGCCCGGGGTGTGGCGGGCGTGCTGTGCGCGGGTCCTGAGCCGCCGTCCGCGGGAGGCGGGGTCACGGCGGGGAGCCGGGTCGTGACCGGCTGGATCCGGGGGGCGGAGTGCGGGTGGGAGCGTGACGGCGACGCCTTCGCGGCGGCCTCCGTGGTCGTTCCGGACGCGGCCGCCGGGCCGCCCGGAGGCCGGCCGGGCGCGGCCTGTTCGGCGGCCGTCTCGCCGGGCGCCGGTGCCGCGTGGTGGAGCACCAGCGGTGCGAGCAGGGCGCACACCGCCACCACCGCAGTGCCCGTGACCAGCTGCAGCGCCCGCGTCTGGCGCCGGGGTGCCGGCTCCGCCCGCCCCGGTGCCGCAAGGTCGACGCCCAGCCGGCGGCGCGACGCCGCCCGCGTCCAGGCCTCGTCGTCGAAGCCGGGGACCGGGTGGTGGTGTGTGCCGGGGGTGTGGCGGCGCGGCTGGAAGACGTCCAGATCCTCGTCGTCGGGGCCTTCGAGGCCGTCGTGGCCGTCGGGCTCTGCGGCTGTCACGTGGGGTGCTCCGTCGCTGTCGGACCGGGGGACGGCGGCGGTGCCGGGCTGCCGGACGGACGCCTTCCGTGAGCGGCGAGATTAGCGAGACCGGGTGGTTTCTGCGGGGCTTCCGTGAAAACCGTTACCCGGTGATCCTTCCGCTGCCGAGCCCTCAACTCCCTTTCTCCTCAAAGCGGTTGACGTTCCGTCCGGGCTGCCCGTGGGCGCCGCGCCCGGGCCCGCACCGGCCCTGCCCCCGGCATGAACGGTCCCACCTGCGGGAAGGCGCGCCTGCGGAACCCGCCGCGCACGCCGAACGCCCAGGAGGTGGCCCCATGGCAGGGTCGACCGCGCACGCCGATCCACCGGGAGCAATGCGTACGGACGTGCCGGCCCGGCTGGACCGGCTGCCCTGGACGCGCTGGCACTGGCGCATCGTGATCGGGCTCGGCACTGTCTGGATCCTGGACGGCCTCGAGGTGACCATCGTCGGCAACATCGCCGGCCGCCTCGCGGAGTCCGGCAGCGGCATCGACATCAGCACCGCCCAGGTGACCACCCTCGCGGCGGCGGTGTACGTGGCGGGTGCGTGCCTGGGAGCGCTGTACTTCGGCCGCCTCACCGACCGGCTCGGCCGCAAGAAGCTGTTCATGGTCACCCTGGCCGTCTATCTCGCGGCGACCGCGGTCACGGCGTTCTCGTGGACCGCCTGGTTCTTCATCCTCTGCCGCTTCTTCACCGGCTTCGGCATCGGCGGCGAGTACGCGGCCATCAACTCCGCCATCGACGAGCTGATCCCGGCCCGGGTCCGCGGCCGGGTGGACCTGATCATCAACGGCAGCTTCTGGATCGGCGCGGCGGTCGGCGCCTTCGCGTCCATCGCGCTGCTGAACACCGCCCTGTTCGCCACCGACGTCGGCTGGCGCCTCTCCTTCGCCATCGGTGTGGTCCTGGGCCTGGTGATCCTGCTCGTGCGCCGCCATGTGCCGGAGAGTCCGCGCTGGCTGTTCGTCCACGGCAGGGCCGAGGAGGCCGAACGCCTGGTCGCCGACGTGGAGCGGGAGATCCACGAGAAGACCGGGCGGCCCCTCCCGGAGCCCGAGGGCAGCATCCTCATCACCCCGCGCGGCGACATCGGCTTCGTCACCATCGCCCGGACGGTGACCCGCACCTATCCCCGGCGCACGGTGCTCGGTCTGGCGCTCTTCGCCGGCCAGGCCTTTCTCTACAACTCCGTCACCTTCGGCTACGCCGTCATCCTCACCACGTTCTTCGACGTCCCCAACGGCAGCACCGGCTACTACTTCGCCGTGATCGCGGTGGGCAACTTCATGGGGCCGCTGCTGCTCGGCCATCTCTTCGACTCGGTCGGCCGCAAGCCGATGATCTCCGGCACCTACATCGGCTCCGGCATCCTCCTGCTGGGCACCGCCTGGCTGTTCCAGCAGGGCATGCTCAGCGCGTTCACGATGACGGCCTGCTGGACCGCCGTGCTCTTCCTCGCCTCGGCCGGTGCCAGCGCCGCGTACCTGACGGTCAGTGAGATCTTCCCGCTGGAGACCCGCGCGCTGTGCATCGCGTTCTTCTACGCGGTCGGCACGGCGCTCGGCGGCATCACCGGGCCGCTCCTCTTCAACGGGCTGGTCAGCAGCGGAAAGCCGTCCGACACGACGCTCGCCTTCTGCATCGGCGCGGTGCTGATGATCGTCGCCGGGTGCGTGGAGGCGGCCATCGGCGTGCGCGCCGAGCGCCGCAGCCTGGAGTCGCTGGCGGTGCCGCTCAGCGCCGTCGACGAGTCCGGGCAAACCGCCGCCACGAAGGGCTGATCCGCCGCGGTCCGGTCGCTCAGCGGGTGCGGCGGGCGGCCAGACCGCGCAGGAACGCGGCCTGGCCGGCGTGCTGGAGGTCGTCCGAGACGACGCTGACCAGCCGGACGGCGAGAGTCACGGGCGGGTCCCAGCTCTCGTCCACGACACGCTCGAAGTCGGCTTCGTGCAGGGTGCGCAGATAGCCGACGGTGTGGTCGTGGACGGCGTCGTGGTAGCCGGTCAGCAGCTCGCCCGAGGTCACCCGCACCGCGTCGACCTCCCCCCGGACGTGCCCGTACCCGGTGTCGTACGGCGGCAGGCCGAGGTCGAAGCGGTCCGCCCAGCCGTCGGCGGTCCACAGCTGCTCCGTGCCGGCGGCGTCGGCGACATGGTCGTCCTGGATCCGTGTGAGGTGCCAGACCAGCCAGGCGATCGAGTTGGCGCGGCCCTCCAGACGGGCGTGCAGTTCGTCGGGGGTCAGGCCGTCGACGGCCTCGTGGACGACCTCCTGGATCCGGCCGAAGGCGTCTACCAGCAGTTGGGCGCTCTTCACGGGTACTCCTTGCGTTCGGTGGGCCGGGTTGCGCTCCACGCTAGGCGGCTGCCCCGGCGGCGGCCACGAGACACTCCAGGACCCGGCGCAGTGCCGGCTGCCGCGAGGTGCCGGAGGCGAGCAGGGCGGAGACGGTGCGGGTCACCGGGCGGGCCGGTGGGTGCAGGCTGACGCCGTCCAGGGCGGCGGGAAGGGCCATGCGCGGCACGAGCGCGACGCCCGCCCCGGCCCGGACGAGGGCGGTGAGCACGGCGAAGTCGCTCGCCAGCGCCACCGGCCGCGGGACGAACCCGGCGGCCCCGCAGGCCCGCCGGGTCAGCTCGTGGCAGGAGGTCTCCGGACCGGGCAGCAGCCAGTTCTCCGCGGCGAGGCCGGCGAGGTCGGCGCTCTGCCCGGGGGCGAGCCGCAGGCGGTCCGCGAGGGCCGCCGGCAGGGCCAGCAGCACCGGCTCGTCGAGCAGCCGGTGCTGCTCGCACCCGGCGGGGACGTCGCGGGGCAGCAGGCTGTACGCGTGGACCACCGCGATGTCCGCCTCGCGGCGGCGCAGCGCGCCCACGGCGGCGTCCGGTTCGTGCTCGGCGATGCGCAGTTCGGCGGGTCCCGTGCCGTCCGCGGCGGCCTCGGCGGCGAGGCGCGCCCAGACGTCGGGCAGCAGGACGCGTGCTGCGGACGGGAAGGCGGCGACGCGCACCGGGGCCCGGTCCCCGCCGCGCAGGCCGTCGAGGGCGGCCTCGGCGGACGCGAGGTCGCCGAGGACCACCTCGGCGTGCTCCACCAGCAGCCGGCCCGCGGCGGTCAGCCGCAGCGTGCGCCCGTGCTTCTCCAGGAGGGGGACGCCCGCCTCGCGCTCCAGCGCGGCCAGTTGCTGCGAGACCGCGGGACCGGTCAGGTGCAGGGCCTCGGCGGTGGCGGCGACGGTGCGGTGCACGGAGAAGTCGCGCAGCAGGGCCAGCCGGCGGACATCGAGCACGAAGCTCACCTTCTTGTTCCGCATAGAAAGAGTAACTGGATCTTTGTCATCCTACTGGGGACAGTTGGGGACGTGAAGAATGCCCGCCACTCCCTGGCCCTCGCCGGCACCGTCGTGCTGTGGGCGTCCGCCTTCCCCGCGATCCGGGTCGGGCTCGACGGTCTCGGCGTCGCGGGACTGTCGTTCCTGCGCCTGGCCGTCGCCTCCGCGGCGCTGGCCCTCGTGGCGCCGCTGACCGGGGTGCGGCGGCCGCGGGCGCGCGACCTGCCGCTCATCGCGCTGTGCGGGCTGACCGGCATGAGCGCCTACCAGGTGCTGCTGAACTGGGGCGAGGTCCACGTGTCCGCCGGCACCGCGAGCCTGCTCGTCGCGCTCGCGCCCGTGTTCAGTGTGCTGCTGGCCACCGCCTGCCTCGGTGAGGCGCTGACCGTCCGCATCGTCGCCGGCAGTCTCGTGGCCATCGCGGGCGCCGCTGTCATCGCCCTCGCCCACGGCGGCGCGCACGTCTCCGCGGGGGCCCTCGTCGTGCTCGCCGCGGCCGTCGTGCAGGGATTCTACCACGTGGCCACGAAGCCACTGCTGCGCCATCGCACGGGCCTGGAGGTCGCCTGCTACGCGATGTGGGCCGGGACGGCGCTGCTCCTGCCGCTCGCGCCGGGGACGGTGACGGCGGCGGTCCACGCGCCCGCCGCCGCTCTCGGCGCGGCCCTCTGGCTCGGCCTGCTGCCCTCCGCGCTCGGCTTCGTGCTCTGGGGGTACGCGGTCGCCCGGACGACGCTCGCCGTCTCGACCGCCGCGCTCTACCTCGTCCCGCCGGTCGCCATCGCCGTCGCCTTCGTCTGGCTCGGCGAGACGCCGCGCTGGGCCGAACTGGCCGGCGGGGTGCTCGGGATCGCCGGAGTCGTCCTGATCAACCGGCGGCGGCCAACGGCCGGGGCGGGGGCTCAGCGGAGCGCGACCGCCAAGGTGACGACATAGGGCTCCTCGACCGTGCCGTCGGGGAAGAGCGCGGTCAGCCGCTCCCGTTCGGCGGCGAGGAAGTCCCGGGCCGGCTCCTCGCCGAGCACGAGGAACGCGGAATGGCTGCCGAGGCTCCCGAGGTGGACGTCCAGCGGTACCTGCCGCGTCCAGGCCACCCGGCGCACGGTGAACTCCGGCCCCTCCGGCACCCGGTCCTTCGCCCCGCCGCCCAGGGCGCCGCCACCGTGCCCGAAGTACCCCCGCAGCCGGGCCTCCTGGTCCGCCAGCCACGGCGCCGAGCGGTCGAAGTCGTTGCGCCACACCGCGAAGGCGCCGCCGGGACGCAGCACCCGCAGCGCCTCCGGCACCGACGCCGCCGGGTCCGTCCAGTGCCAGGCCTGCGCGTACGTGACGAAGTCCAGGGCGCCGGTCGCCAGCGGCAGCCGGTCGCCCTCGCCGCGCACCACGGGCACGCCGGGCAGTGAGCGGCGGAACTGGGCGGCCATGCCGTCGCCCGGTTCGACGGCCACCACCCGGGCGCCGCGGGCGTGCAGCAGGGCCGTCGCGATCCCGGTCCCCGCGCCGACGTCCGCCACGCGGGCACCGGCCAGCGGCCGCCCCGCGACCTCCTCCAGGGCGTCCAGCAGGGCCACCGGGTAGGAGGGGCGGTTCGCCGCGTACAGGGCGGCCGCCTTGTCGAAGGAACGGGCGCGGGAAATGATCGTCATGCCTCCATCCTGCGTCGTCGCGCGCCCGGCGGGCGAAAGCTTTGCCCTTCCGTGGTCAATTCCACTGGCCGCGGTACGCGTGCCCGCCTCCGCCGCCCGCGGGCCTGATCCACAGCGTCGCCAGCAGCCCCAGGAAGCTGATGGCGATCACGAGCACCCCCGGGCCGATGCCGCGGCCGCTGCTGATGGCGGCGAAGGCCGAGGTGTCGGCCGCGGTGCCCGGGTACCCGGCGGTCCCCGGAGCGGCCGGGGCGTTCTGACTGCCCTGTGCCCCGGGAGCGGCCGGTGCGGCCGGGGCCGCGGGCGTCGCCTGCCCGTTGGGGGTGTCCTGCGGATTCCCGCCGCCCGGGGTGGCGCCGCCGGCGCCCGTGCCCGTGCCCGTGGCCGGGTCCGCGGCGGGCGCGGAGGAGGCCGGGGCCGGCCCGCCGTCCTGGTCGGCCGGGGCCGTGCCGTCGCTGTCCGTGGCACGGGGGATACCGACGCCCAGCGCGGCCAGCGCGGTCGTCACGGGCTGGAAGAAGGTGATGCCGCCCGAGGTGCAGTCGCCGCTGCCGCCCGAGGTGACGCCGAGCGCGAGGCTCTGGGCGAACAGCGGGCCGCCGCTGTCCCCGGGCTCGGCGCAGACCGTCGTCTGGATGAGCCCGCCGACCTGGCCCTCGGGGTAGTTGACGGTCGCGTTCAGGCCGGTGACCTGGCCGGAGTGCAGGCCAGAGGTGCTGCCGCTGCGGAAGACCTGCTGTCCCACCAGGGCCTCGGCCGCGCCGTTGATCCGTACCGCCCGGCCGTCGCCGAGGTTCACCGCGCTCGTCCGGTCGTCGTCGGCGGTGCCGTCGCCGGGACCGCCGTAGCGGATCAGGGAGAAGTCCCCGCCGGGAAAGGAGCTCGCGACTGTCGTCCCGACCCCGGTGGCACCCCGGTTGTCGCCGAACCAGGTGGTGCCGACCGGGCCGCAGTGCCCCGCGGTCAGCAGGAAGGTCTCCTTGCCGTTGGTGACGTTGAAACCGGCGGAACAGCGGCTTCCCCGCGTGAAGATGGGGGCGGCGCCCGCGGTGCGGGTGGTGAACGTGTCCGTGGTCCGCTCCATGCGGACCGCGCCGCCGATGCCGTCGGCCACCTCCTTCAGCCGCGACCAGTCGGCGGCCGAGACGGTGGTGTCCGCGAGGACCACCACCGTGTTCGACTTCGGGTCGACCGACCACGCCGTGCCCGCGACCCGCGGTGCCTCACGGAGGGTCTCCCCGGCCGCGGTCAGCTCGCGCATGCTGTACCGCACGACCTTCGCCTGCGCGCCCGCCCCGGTCACCTCCGCCGCCGACGCGTCGTCGGTGACGGCGACCACCGCGCGGCCCTGCGCGTCCACCCAGCTGCCCGCGGTACGGGAGTCGCCGAGCCGGCTCTCCAGCTCTCTGGCGAGGGTGGCGGCGCTGCCCACGCTCTGCGCGCCGTCCGCCGGGGCGTCCAGGACCCGCCGGCCGCCACCGCCGTCCTGTGACGCGTTCGCCCCGGACTGCGACACCATCACCCCGCCGCAGACGACTCCCGCGACGGCCACGAGCCGTATCGCGCGCTGCACGCCACGCCGTGTGCGCCTCACCCAGACCCCTACTTCCGCATCCGTACGCGGACCCGCGACCCGGGCCCACCCTCCATACGTGCGGTACGCGTCGTGTACTCACCGTCGCGGCGACCGTTGTCCGCCGGGGCCGTGCCGGGCGTCCCGGGTGCCCGGGCACCGGCGAGGACCTATCGTGACGGAGAGGCGCCAGGCGGGCGCCGCCCGCGACGGCGCGTCCGCGTCGCGGGGGTGAGCCATCAAGGAGTCGGGATGGGCGGACAGTTCGAGGCAGTGGTCGAGATCGACCGGTCGGTGGGCGAGGTCTTCGCCTACCTCGCCGAAGGAACGCACGACCCCGAGTTCAGCCCCCGGGTGCAGGAGATCAGGAAGAGCCCGGCCGGTCCGACCACCGTCGGCACGATCTTCACCAGCGTGGTCAAGGACGCCGGCATGAAGTCCCGGCGGGAGTTCCGCATCACGGTGCTGGACGCGCCCAACCGGATCCGCTGGGCGGAGCAGTCCAAGAACCTGGTCACCGCGGTGCAGGGCGGCTACGACCTGGAGCCGGTCGGCGAGCGCGTGACACGGGTGCGCATCTTCAACGAGCTGGAGGGGCACGGCATCGGCAAGCTGCTCGCCGGACTGGCCCTGAGCGCGGCCCGCAAGGACGCGCCCGCCTTCGGGCAGCGCATCAAGGCGGCCGTCGAGGCCTCCTGACCCGCGGCGGACGGCGCCGCGCCGTCGGTCCCGGCCGCACCCGCGGCATCCGCGGGTGCGGCCGGGACGCGTCAGTAGCGCAGTACCGCCGCGATGCGCTCGTGCTCGGCGAGCGTGTCGGGCGGCAGGAGGACGACCTCGGCGCCCTTGTCGAGCGCGGTCTCCACGACCTCGTCGACGATGTCCTCGCGCACGCCGCCCTCAAAGCCGCCGGCCTGGTCGGCGTCGCCGTCGACCGGGACCAGGTGGCCGTCCGACAGCCGTACGACGCGCTGGTAATCCTCCTCGACCGCGACCAGCTCGGCCCGGCCCTCGCACACCGACTCCCAGACCTCGTCCAGTCCGGCGGCGAAGGTGCGGCGGCTGCGGGCCTCCTCCAGCCGCGCGCCCACCCGTTCGGTCTCCTGGCGTGCGAACTCGTCCAGGGCGGGGGCGAGTTCCTCCAGCAGGGTCGGCTCGGGGGCGTCCGTCAGGCCGCCCTTGAGCACGGTGGCCACGGCGGCGTCGGAGGCGGTGCCGACCTCCTTGAGCAGCCCGACCGCGTCGGGCAGGCCCACCAGGTACAGCGGGCGGGCGTCCGCGCCCAGCAGCGCGGCCAGCGCGCTGTCGACGGTGCGCAGGAAGCGCCGGGTCTCCTCGTTGCTGAAGGTGCTCGGGTAGTCGCCGATCTGCTCCAGCCGCTCCGGGTCCCACTCCAGGTGCTCCGGCTCCGCGGGGAAGCCGTCGCCCTCGTGGGGCTGGAGCGAGTGCCCACTGCCGCTCCACAGCGTCGCGCGGTCGGCGGCGACGCCCAGCACCCAGTACGGGCGGGCGCGGGCCTTGGCGGCGACCAGGTTCCGGGTGAGGAAGCTGTCGCTGATGACGACGCGCTCGGGCACCGGCCGCGGCAGCACCCACAACTGGTGGTCGTCCTCTGTGGCGTACATGACCAGACCGTCGAGCGAATGCCGCAGGTCCACCTCGGACGCGACCCGCTGGAGCTGGCCCTTGATGTTCATCCGGGTCCGCCGGGACGCGTCCGGGTCGTTCTCGACCCGGCGTTCGGCCTCGGCGATGAGATTGCGCAGCCGCACCGCGTCCTGGGCGTTGTCCGGACGCCGGTGCGTAGGCATGGTCAGCGACACCGCTGGATACGGCCTGGTCGCGCGGAGCTCCCGCAGGGTTCCGGCCGTGAGGGCGTCGGTCTCCATGGTTGCCTCCTCGAGGTCCACGGTTGCTCCCCGGCGGACGGGGGCAGCCCACCTCCCGAGCGTTTCACACCCCGCGCCGGGTCGCCTGCCGGGGGAGAAGCGCTCCCGGCGGTGGTTCAGCCGGCGGTGCGGTGGTGCGCGCCGAAGCCGCTGTCCCAGGACCACATGTGCGTGCACGACGGGCACTGCAGATGCACCACGGGGCCCTGGTTGGAGAGCAAGTACCGCCAGTGGTCGGGGCAGTTGCGGCCCGCGGCACACGTGGCGCACTCGGCGTGGTCCTCGCAGCGGGGGCACGGGATCCAGGCCCGGCGGCCCGGGTCCGCGGAGGGGTCAATCGGAAGCAGCACCGTCGTCCTTCCCGGTCTCCTCGCGGGCCGGCAGAACGCCGGCCGCGACGAGCATGCGGTGCACCGCCTCCTGCTCCTCGTCCAGTCCCGAGTACAGCAGCCGGTGCGCCTCGTCCTCGCCGCGCAGGACCTCGACGGGATCCCAGTCGTCGCCGAGGGCGGCGACGACCTCGGCGCGACGGGCCGTCTCGTGCTCGGTGAAGTCGAGCTCGAAGGTGTGGAGCTGGTCCGGGGAATCGTTGTGGTTCATGGTCGCTCGCCCGCTCCCGCGGCACTCGGGGGTGAATCAAACGTGTGTATCAAAATGCCGGACTTGCTGGGAAGCGTTCCCGCCCCGAATGTGACGCATTCCATGCTGCTCAACGGCTGGTCGCAGGCTGCTCACGGACTGGTCAGGAGCGTTTGGCCAGTCCGCGGCGGACGGTCGCGAAGGGCCGGAAGGGCTTGCGCGGGGCAGCGGCGCCGCCCTTGGCGGGGGCGGTCCTGCGCGGTGTGCTCGCGGGGGCCGGAGCGGGGGCCGGAGCGGGCTCCGGCATCGCGTGCACGATCCGGCCGAGCCGGCGGCCGAGGAGCAGGTAGCCGAGCAGGGCGCCCGTGGTGTTCATGATCACGTCGTCGACGTCGAAGGCCCGGCCCTGCACCACCGCGCCCTGCGCGAGCTCCACGAGGACCATGACCAGCCCCGTGGTCACCACGACCCGCAGGGCGCCGCGCGCCTTGGGGGCCAGCACCGGCAGCAGCACACCGAAGGGCATGCCCAGCAGCACGTTGCCGCCGACCTGCCGGACCGCGCCCGCCACCGTGTAGCGCTCGTAGTACTGGCGGAGCGAGGCTCCCGGGTGCAGATTGGCGTGCGCCAGGCCCTCGGAGGCGTACGAGGGGGAGAGCGTCGCGCGGGCGAGCACCGCGCCGAAGGCCACCATGGCGACGAACGCCACCGCCATCGCGGCCCAGCGGCCCACCGTCGCCAGCACCGAACGGCGCCTCGGCGCCGGTGCCTTGGCGGCTTGGGCCGCCTTGGCCGGCTTGACTGGTTCTGACGATCTCCGACGCAACACTGACCGCACCACTGAGCCCCTCCTCCGTCGTGACCCCGCCTCCGACGGATACCCCGGAAGTGGGGGAGGATTCTCCGGCCGGAGGGGTTTCCGGGAGTGCGCGCGGCATGTGCACGGCCCGTCGCAGCAGTTGGGCCCGCCGGCGCCTCCGCGCCACGGAGGCGGCGGAGGATCCGGCGGGCCCGACCCCGGCAGGACGATCCGTCAGTTGCGGTACCACTTCTGGTTCGAGGTGCCGAAGCAGGTCCACAGCTGGAGCTTCGTGCCGTTGGAGGTGCCCTTGTCGACGACGTCGACGCACTTGTCGGCGTGCGGGTTCACCAGGTCGCCGGCGCTGTTCAGCACGAACTTCTGGGCCCAGCCGCCGTTGCACTTGGCGAGCTGGACGGCCGTGCCGTCGTCGGTGGACGCCCAGGCCAGGTCCATGCACAGACCGAGGGAGTGGACCGAGCCGTCGGAGCGGAAGTCCCACTTCTGCGAGGCGCTGCTACCGCAGTCCCAGATCCGCAGGCGGCTGCCGTCGCGGCCGATGCCGTCCGCGGCGTTGGTGATGTCGATGCAGCGCCCGGTGGCGGAGCTGCGGATGCGCACGCCGGGGGCCGAGACGCTCTGCTGCGTCTTGGTCGGTGTGGCGGTGGGCTTGGTGGGCGAACCGCCCGACCCGGAACCGGACTTGGTGCCGGAGCCGGACCCGGACCCGGACGCCGAGCCGGTGGCGGATCCGGAGCCCGAGCCGGTGGCGGATCCTGACGAGCCCGAACCCCCGGTGCTGCCGCCGCCGGTCGTTCCGCCGCCGCCCGTGCCTCCGCTGCTTCCCGTGCCCGTGCCCGTGCCGCCCGCGCCACCGCCGGTGCTGCCACCGCCGCTGACGGTGCCGGTGGAGCCGCCGCCGCTGAAGACCGTGCCGGAACCGCCGGCCGTGCCGTTCACCTGGCCGCGCGGACCGGAGTTCTGGGGGCCGGTGTTGCTGCCGGCGGAGTGCGACCCGGAGGGCGCGGACGGGTTCGATGCCGTGTCCTCCGGCGTACCGGCGGACACGGAGGCGGCCGGCATGCCGACGGCCACCGACGTGCTGTCATCGGTGCCGCGATCGGGGAACAGGTCTATCTGCGCGAGTACGGGGACCACCAGCACCGCGCAGCCCACGACCGCGGCCGCGGTGGCTGTCGCGGCCCATACCCGCTTGCCCGGCAGCAGCCCCCGGCGGGGCAGCGCGGGGCGCCGGGCGAACTGCTCGCTGAAGCTTTCGGGTGCTCCTTCGAGCACCTCGGGGTGCCGTGGCTCGGATGGGGACGGCACATCGTCTCCTGTCGTATCGGTGAGGCTGCCGGGAAGCATGGAGGCGCAGGTCCGCGCAACTTCTGCCGGAGCATGCACATTGAGCGAACGTCGTCTTAAGACCCTCGCCAAATGATCGACTGTTCGCCAACCTCGTAAGTACAGCACGCCCTGGCGGGCGATTTCGTTCACCCCATCTGCTGGAACGAGTCCGTGCGCCAGGGCCGATGAGATCCTCCGGGAGCCGGCGCCGTGACCCCCACACCACACGACGCGGAAGGGGGGCGGCCGGACCTCGCGGACCGTCTCCTTGCCGAGACCGAGAGCCTGCGACGCTACGTCGGCGGCCTGATGGGCGGTGACGTGCACGCCGCCGAGGACGTCCTCCAGGAGACCCTGCTGCGGGCCTGGCAGCGCGCCGGACGCCTCGGTTCCGACGGTCGGCCGATCCGCATGTGGCTCTTCCGCGTGGCCCGCAATCTCGCCGTCGACCACCGCCGCCGCGACCGCTCCGTACCGGTCGGGGTCACCGCCGCCGACTTCGCGGGCACCGCGCTCGCGCCCGTCCGCGACCACGCCGGCGCCGTCGAGGACCGGAGCGTCCTGGTCGGTGCCCTGCGCGCACTGGCCCCCGCGCACCGCGAAGTGGTGGTCCGCGTCCATGTGATGGGTCAGGCGGGCGAGGACGTCGCCGCGCAGCTGGGCGTGCCGCGCGGGACGGTCAAGTCCCGTACCCACCACGGCGTCCGTGCCCTGCGGGCGGAGCTGGCGCGGCGCGGCTTCCGCGGCGCGGCGGCCTGAGCGCCCGCCTCGGGCGGCAGAACGCGGCACTGACACCTTAACGGCGCCCCGACCGCACCCCGTGGCGCCGTTGGGACATGTCGCAGCTGTGACACCTGAGGTCAGTGACATGCCCACCGCCACAGCAGATTCTGTCGGACAGCGCGTGACCCCCAGCTGTACGAAAGGTGCTTGGCTGATGGCATGGATCCGCCTGACGGCGGCAATATCGACAGGATTGCTGCTGGCCGCCGGAGGCGTACCGACCGCCTCCGCCCGGACGCCCCAGGACACCGCGGCGCGACCCGCCGGCGGCCTGGGCGCCCCGCCCGTGACCGTACGCCTGGTGACCGGCGACCGCGTGACGGTGACGCCGGCGGCCGGCGGCCGCAGCGCCGCCTCGGTGGAGCCCGGACCCGGCCGCGAGGGCATCGTGTTCCGCACGTACCAGGAGGACGGCGGCGACCTGACGGTGCTGCCGTCGGACGCCGCGGACCTGGTCTCCGCCGGGACGCTGGACCGCCGGCTCTTCGACGTCTCCACCCTGATCGCCCAGGGCTACGACGAGGCCCGCACCTCCGCGCTGCCGCTGATCGTCTCCGCCGCCCCGCGCGGCGGTGTGGCCCGGACGACGGCGAGCAGCGAGAAGGCCGCGGCCGCCGTCGCCGACCGGGTCGCCGCGTTCAACGAGGCGTCGGCCCCGGCACGGACCCTCGCCAGCATCGGCGCGCGGTCCCTGCGCGTCGCGGACGACGACCTCGGCGCCTTCTGGAAGGCCTTGAACCCGGGCGACGCCCAGGGCACCGCCCGCGCCGCCGCGACCCCGCGGGTGTGGCTGGACGGCCGGGTCGCGCCGGTGCTGGACCGCAGCACCGCGCAGATCAACGCGCCGGCGGCGTGGCAGGCCGGGTACGAGGGCCAGGGCGTGAAGGTGGCCGTGCTGGACACCGGTGTGGACGCCGCTCACCCCGATCTGGCGGGCCGGATCGCGGAGTCGAAGGACTTCTCGGGCAGCGGGAACACCGTGGACCACTTCGGGCACGGCACGCACGTGGCGTCGATCGTCGGCGGCACGGGCGCGGCGTCCTCCGGTTCCCGCAAGGGCGTGGCGCCGAAGGCGGAGCTGCTGATCGGCAAGGTGCTCGGTGACGACGGCTTCGGCTCGGAGTCGCAGGTCATCGACGGCATGGAGTGGGCGGCCGCCGAGCACGCCAAGGTCGTCAACATGAGCCTGGGTTCGGACGAGGAGACCGACGGCACCGACCCGATGAGCCAGGCCCTCAACACGCTCTCCGCCTCGGGCGACACCCTCTTCGTCGTCGCGGCGGGCAACGCGGGGGAGAACGGCGAGTCCACCGTGGGTTCGCCGGGTGCGGCCGACGCCGCGCTGACGGTGGGCGCCGTGGACCGTGACGACTCCCTCGCCTCCTTCTCCAGCCGCGGCCCGCGCCTGGGCGACAAGGCCGTCAAGCCCGATGTGACGGCGCCGGGCGTCGGCATCGTCGC
Source organism: Streptomyces sp. NPDC046977 (assembly GCF_040644455.1). Classification (NCBI taxonomy): domain Bacteria; kingdom Bacillati; phylum Actinomycetota; class Actinomycetes; order Kitasatosporales; family Streptomycetaceae; genus Streptomyces; species Streptomyces sp. NPDC046977. Next base: position 71,469 of record NZ_JBEYWO010000017.1, on the reverse strand, counting down.
CGCGCGCGCCGCGGGGACCACGATGGGCGACCCGGTCGACGCGAACTACACGGCGGCGTCGGGTACGTCGATGGCGACCCCGCACGTGGCGGGTGCCGTCGCGCTGATCGCCCAGATGCACCCCGGCTGGACGGGGCAGCAGTTGAAGGACGCGCTGATCAGCACCGCGCACACCGTGCCGGGCACGAAGGTGTCCGAGCAGGGCGGCGGCCGGATCGACGTCGCCGCGGCCATGGGCGCGGTCACGGCCACCGGCAGCGTGCTGCTCCCCGCGGTCCAGGTGGGCGGTGGCAAGCAGCAGTCGGCGACCCTGCACTACACCAACACCGGTGGCAAGGCGGTGGACCTGAAGCTGGGCGTGGCGCTGGCCAACTCCGACGGCGTGGCCCTGACGGCCGGTGTCGTCGCGCCCGGCGCGAGCACCGTGCACCTCGCCCCCGGCGCCTCCGCCGACGTGCCGCTGAGCACCGACGCGAAGGACGCCAGGCGGGGCGCCTACTACGGCTACGTCACCGCGACCGGCGCGGACGGCACCGTCCTCGCCCACACCACGCTCTCCCTGGTCGTGCACGCGCCGCTGCACCGGCTCACCGTGATCGCCCGCGACCGCGCGGGCAAGGTGCTGCCGGGCTGGCTGCCGACGATCTGGGGCCAGGACGGCTTCGTCTCGTACACCAGCGCCGACCCCGCGGTCGCGATCGTCGAGGAGGGCACCTACCAGGTCGACTTCAGCACCCTGGACAGGGCCGAGGACGGCCAGGAACTGGTCGAGGTGATCAACCCGCAGGTGAAGGTGGCCAAGGACACCACGGTGACGCTGGACGCCTCCAAGGTCACCCCTGTGCAGATCCGCACGCCCCGGCCCGCCGAGCAGCGCGGGATCCTCAGCTACCAGACGTACCGGCGCATCGAGGGCCACGGCCTGATCCAGGGCGTGATGTTCTTCGACGTCGCCAAGCGCATCTACGTCAGCCCGACCGCCCAGGTCACCGACGGCACCTTCGAGTTCGCCTCGCGCTGGCAGATGACGGCACCGCAGTTGCGGGCGAAGGTGTCCGGCACCTCGGCGCCCTTCGCCCCGTACTACCTGCCGAGCTCTCCGGTCTTCGACGACAAGGGCGTCCGGCTGACCGCGGTGGACGCCGGTGCGGGCACCGCCGCGGACCTCAAGGCCGCCCACGTGCGCGGGAAGCTCGCTGTCGTCCGCTACGACTTCGGCAACGACCGCGAACTGGCGAAGGCCGCGGCGGACGCCGGGGCCAAGGCGCTGATGCTCGTCGTGCCCGAGGGCTTCTACCCCTGGACGCGCTGGGCGCCGGAGGGCGACCGCCTCGCACTGCCGATCATGCGCGCCGGTTTCACGGAGGGCACCGACCTGCTGGGGCGCGCCGGGAGGCGCACCACCACGGTGGACTTCTCCGGCACGGTGAAGAGCCCCTACCTGTACGACGTGATGCAGGTGTCCTCGCAGCGTGTGCCCGAGAAGGTGGTGTACACCGTCGACGAACGCAACAGCGCGGTGGTGAAGGCCTCCTACACCCGCACCGGCGCCTCGGCCTGGGCGAGCGAGCAGCGTTTCGGCTGGCGCCCCTACCAGGACTTCGCCTGGAACCAGTACAGCCGCGACGTGCCGGCGGGACAGCAGCGCATCGAGTACGTGACGGCCGGTGACACGCTGTGGAGCCACACCGTGCACCACGACACCGTCTTCGACCGTGACATCGAGCTGGGCGTCGGCATGCAGGACGCCGCGCACACCTACCGGCCCGGACAGCACGCCGCTGAGCAGTGGTTCGCGGGGCCGGTGCGCCCGTCGATCCCGCACGGTGTGACGGGCTGGCCCGGCTCGGTGCGCAACGGGGACACCTTGTCCTTGTACATTCCGGAATTCACCGACTCCCAGTCCGGCCACTGGTCGTTCGCGGAGGCGAGCTCGCTGGGTGGCGGTGTCGGCACCGGTGCCGCGGTCTCCGCGGTGGGCGACCCGAACGACGTGGCCCGCGCCGAGGTGTACCGCAACGGCCGGCTCGTGGCGCAGTCCGACACCGGGGCCTGGGGCGGATTCGAGGTGCCCGCGGGCAAGGCCGGCTACCGGCTGGACCTGACCACGGCCCGTACCTCCGCCGACTGGCAGTTCGGCACCGGCACCAGGACGTCCTGGACGTTCACCTCGGACACCGCGGCGACGGCCACGCTGCTGCCGCTGCTCCAGGTCGACTACAGCGCGCCCGTGGACGTGCGCAACGCGGTGGACGCACGGCGGTCGCACACGCTGGGGCTGGACGTGCGGATGCCGGACGGCCTGGCCGCTCCGCGCGGGGTCACGCTGACGGTGGAGACGTCGTACGACGACGGCAGGACCTGGCACCGGGCCCGCACCGCGGGGCACGGCGGCACGCACTTCACCGCCGAGGTCGAGCGCCCGTCGGGCGTGCGCGGGGACGCGTACGTCAGCCTGCGGGTGACGGCGGCGGACGCCGGGGGCAACTCCGTGCGGCAGACGGTCGACCGCGCGTACCTGCACCGCGGCCCCTCCTCGGGGCGGTGACGCCGGCCCGGCGGAACGGCTGAACGACGGCGGGTGCCCGGGCGGAAGCCCCGGGCACCCGCTGTTTGCTTGCCCGGTGGTGGCTCGCGGTGCAAACTTCAACGGGCCGTTCCGCTTCTGAGGGCCGGCAGCGGCGAGGGAGGGGCACGGCATGCTGGAGGCGGCAGGTCTCACGGCGATCGAGGAGACGGTGTACCGGCTCCTGGTCGGGACCGCGACCGCGTCGGCGCAGGAGGTCGCCGACCGGACCGGGCTCACGCGCGACTCCGTCGAGACCGTCCTCGCGGCCCTCCGCGGCAAGGGACTCGCCAGCCCCACCGACCGCGATCCGCTGCACTACGCCGCCGTACCGCCCGACGTGGCACTGCTGCCGCGGCTGCAGCGCAACGCGGACGCGCTCGACAAGGCCCGTACCGCCGTCACCGACCTGCTGGACAGCTACCGCAGCACCCGCCGCAGGCACGACCCGGGCCAGCTCATCGAGGTCATCACCGGAGCGGAGGCGCTGCGCCAGCACCTGCGGCAGATGCAGGACAACGCGCGCCACGAGATGCTCTGGTTCTGCAAGGCGCAGTACGTGGCGATGCCCTCGGGCAGCAACCGCGCCGAGTACGACGCCCTCGCCCGCGGGGTGCGCTATCGCGTCCTGTACGAGCAGGCCTTCTTCGACGACGAGGGCGCCGTCGACAACGTCGTGGAGGGGGTGCGCGCCGGCGAGGTCGCCCGCTCGGTCCCGCACCTGCCGCTGCGGCTGGCGGTCGCCGACCGGGCCATCGCCATCTGCCCGTTGGTGCCCGGCGGGCCCCAGGGCAGTCCCAGCGTGGCGACGGCCGCCCTCGTGCGCGGCAGCAGCCTGCTGGAGGCGCTCATCTCGCTCTTCGAGCGCTACTGGGAGACCGCGGTCCCGCTGAACGTCAGTGCCTCCGGCGGGGTCGAGGGAAGCGACGGGGTCGTCGACACGGATCCGCTGACCGAGACCGACCGCCGGCTGCTCTCGTTGCTCGTGGCAGGTGTCGCCGACAAGGCCATCGCCAGTCAGATGGGGCTGAGCAGGCGCACCGTGCAGCGCCACATCCAGCACATGATGACGCTCGCGGGCGCCGACACACGGATGCAGCTCGCCTGGCAGGCCGCCCGCCGCGGCTGGCTCTGAGTCGCGCCGCCCCCACGTGACCTGACGGGGCATCAGTTGCGGGGGCGGGTCGCCGCCGGACGCCGGGGAAACAGCCGGGTGGCGGGCCCGGGACCCCCACCACTGGCCAGAGCTTTGCGCCCTCGTCGCGGACCCGGCCGGTTGGTGGGACGCTTGACCTATGAGTACCCGCCTACCAGCGGGTTCCGTGGAGCAGGCTGCCCTGCCGTCCTGGTCGCCCATGCTGGCGGTGGCCGGTCCGCTGCCCGGGCCGGAGGACGAGGCGCAGTACGGGTTCGAGCCGCTCTTCAACGGTGCCCGAGTTCTTGTCCATCTGCCGGGGGACGGCCGGGTTCGGCTGATCTCCGGGATCGGCCAGGACGTCACGAGCGTGTATCCCGAACTGCGGCAGCTGCCCGACGTGCTGCCACCGGGGCTGGTCGCCGTCCTCGACGGCGAGATCATCACCCTGGGCAAGCACGGCGGTCCGTCCATGGAACGGCTCCAGCGGCGGATGAGCCTGCGGCACCCGGCGGCCGTGGAACAGGCCGCCGCGGACATGCCGGCCCGGTTGATGGTCTACGACATCCTCCACCTGGGGGAGCCGGTCCTGCACTCCCCGTACACCGCGCGCCGTGCCCTGCTGGACGACCTGGGCATGTCCGGCCCGTTCGTCGCCGTCCCGCCCTACTGGCCGGCCATGGCCGCGGAGGCGCTGCAGCACATCCGGCAGGAGGGGTACGACGGCATCGTGGCGAAGAGGCTGACCAGTCCCTATCTGCCGGGGCGGCGCAGCCGCGACTGGATCAAGATCAAGAATCTGCATCCGGACGAGACCCACTGACCCGTTCCGGCCGCCGCTCGCGCTGCCCGTTGCCGCTGCCTGTTCGTACGGCCGGCTGCCCTGCCGGCGCGGGCCGGCCCGTCCGGGCTTCGCCTCCCCTCTCCCCCCTCTCTCTGTGATCCCGCTGCTCCCGTGCGCTCCGGCGTGCGTACGGGACGCTGCCGCCTGCCTCCGATTTGTGACCGCCGCGGGCGCGTTGCCCGCTGCTTCCGGGGTAATGGCCGTGCGACCGCCGGGGTACACGTACCCCGCAGCAGCCGATGGGGAAGAGGGCACAGGGACATGGCGCATGACGTCGCACAGATCGTCCGCAAGGCCGTCGCCGAATGCGCGGGCGTGACGGTGGACGAGGTGAGCGCCGAGTCGACCTTCGGCGGGCTCCGCCTGGGGGACCGGGGCAAGCAGCGGGCGGCCGACGCCGTCGAGCGCAAGGTGGGGGTCATGCTGCTGGCCGCCGAGGTCGAGCGGATGGGGACGGTGGGCGACCTCGTCGACACCGTCTCGGAGAAGCTTTCCGAGCAACTCTCCTCAGGCTGATCGCGCACTCTCGGTAGTCGTGACGCTGTGTCGCCGGTGTGAACCGTGTGCGTCCGGCGGTCCTGAGGCGGCGCCCAAATCCCCCCAGGGGAAGGGGATTTGGGCTGCGGACGACGCGTCAGAACGAGTCGGTCCCACCCCTCGAAAAGCATGTTTATTTGTCCGAGTTCGCGTAATTTGTCGGAAACCTTTGACTCTGGGCCACGAACGTGCCTACGGTGCAAATGGGACGCTTCCAACTAGGCACATCGGATACGGCGTTCCACACCAGTGATGGTGTGCCCCGTCCCGAGGACCCGGGCACATCCCGGTCGCACCGGAATCACGCGCACGAAGCCGGTGCGGCGGCGACCAGTCCTTCTGGTCGCACCCCTTAAACGTTCACACCTCAAAGGGAACGACATGCGCGCGAACAAGAACACCACTCGCAGGATTGTCGCAGCGGCCTTTGTTGCTCCGCTGCTGGCATTCGCCGGAGCGTCCGCGGCAAGTGCGGCCACGCCGCATGAGTCAGCCACGCAGCAGGCAGTCGTCGCGCACGGCGGCTGGGGCGGCGGCTGGGGCGGCGGTGGCTGGGGCCACGGCGGCTGGGGCGGCTGGGGCGGCTACGGTGGCTGGGGCCACGGTGGCTGGGGCGGCTGGGGCGGTGGCTGGGGCCACGGCTACGGCGGCTACGGCGGCTGGGGCGGCTACGGCTTCTACCGCTGAGGTCTGACCATCGGAGCAGACCGAGCAACGCAGTGACAGTACGACAGGGCCGTCACCTCGCAGGAGGTGGCGGCCCTGCCGCGTCCGGTGCTCGGTGGCCTCCGGCCCTACGGAAACGCGTGGAAGACCCCGTCGGGGTCGTACTTCGCGCGCAGTTCGGCCAGCCGCGCCCAGTCCGCCGCCCGGTACGACCTGCGGGCGCGCGACGCGTCCGCGGACAGGTCCGCCTCACCGATGTAGTGCCCGGTCCCCAGCGGGGCGACCGACGCCGTCGCCTCGCGCAGCCAGCGGACGTTGGCCTCGTCCCGTGACGGATCGTCCCAGATCGCGTACGCCGCGACTTTGGCGTCGCCCAGGACGCCGAACGCCATGTCCCGCAGTAGCTCCGGGTTCCGCGAGGCCGGCGCGAGCGGCGCCAGGACAAGGGACTTCGCCGAGGGCGCGTGGCTGAGTGCGTCGCCGAGCCGGCTCAGCAGCGTGCCCAGGTCGGCCTGGGACCACTGCGCGTCGACCGCGTAGCGGTGCCCCTCCGGCCAGGCCGACGCGGCCCGCGCGTACAAGGCCTCCATGGACGTGGGCTCCGCGACGGCCCGGTGCAGCGGGGCGGTGCTGAGCGGCGCCCGCGCCAGCGTTGCCAGTGCGCGGGCCGCCTCGTCGTGCGAGCCGGCGAACGCGGTACCGGTCAGCGAGACGACGACCTCGCCCGAGCCGGGATCCGTCAGCAGGACGAACGCGACCTCCACGTTCGGCGGCAGCTCCGCCGCGGCGTCGGCGATCCAGTCGGTGAGGCTCTCGACCTCCCCGAGGTGGCACACGTACGAGGTCGCGGCGATCGCCGCCGGCAAGGGCCGCAGCGCCAGCCGGAAGGCGGTCGCGACGGCGAAGAATCCCGGTCCCGCGCCGCGCGCCGCCCAGAACAGGCCGGCGTTCTCCCGCTCGTCGCAGCGCACGACCTCGCCCTCCGCGGTGACGGCCTCGATCGCCCGCACGCTCGCGCACGCCGGGCCCCACTCACCGGAGTTCCAGCCGAGGCCGCCGCTGAGCAGGTAGCCGCCGAGGGCGACCGAGGGGCAGTGGCCGGTGGGAAAGGCGAAGCCGGCGCCCGCGAGGACACGCGTGAGTTCCGCGGACCGGATGCCGGGTTCCACGGTCGCGGTGGCCTGCCCGGGGCCGACGGTGCAGCGCCGCAGGGCCGACAGGTCCAGCAGCATGCCGCCGTCGCGCAGGGGCGTGCCGCACCAGCTGTGGCCGCCGGTGCGGACCGCGACCCGCAGGCCCTCGGCACGGGCCAGCGCGATGGCCGCCGGCACGTCGCGCACGGTCGCGGCGCGGACGATCACCTCGGGGTGGCGCCGCGGCTGGTACCCGTTCCACAGACGGCTGGCCCGGACGTCCTCGTAGCCGGCGTCGCCCTTGCGGACGATCGCCCCCTCGACGCCCGGAACCCGTGCGGGATCGCTCATGACGACCTCCTGGCCGCCGTCAGGCGGTGTGGCGCATGCGTCGTCCCAGGCTAACCGCAGGCCGTACGGGCCGCCCGCGGCCGCACCGGCCGCGGGCCCCGGGACAGCGCCGGGGCCCGCGGCGCGGGATCAGCCGGTGAGCCGGTCGATCTGGCGGATCTTGTTGGTCGCGTCCAGCGCGGCCACCTTGTAGGACTCGGCGAGCGTCGGGTAGTTGAACACGGCGTCCACCAGGTAGTCGACCGTACCGCCGCAGCCCATCACGGCCTGCCCGATGTGCAGCAGCTCGGTCGCCCCCGAGCCGAAGCAGTGCACGCCGAGCAGCGTGCGGTCCTCGGGCGACACCAGCAGCTTGAGCATGCCGTGCGAGTCGCCGATGATCTGGCCGCGGGCCAGCTCGCGGTAGCGCGAGATCCCCACCTCGAACGGCACGTTGTCGTCGGTCAGCTGGTCCTCGGTGCGGCCGACGAAGCTGATCTCGGGAATGGTGTAGATGCCGATCGGTTGGAGGCCGCGCATCGCGTTCACCGGTTCCTCGCACGCGTGGTACGCGGCGGCCCGGCCCTGCTCCATGGAGGTGGCGGCCAGCGCGGGGAAGCCGATCACGTCGCCCACCGCGTAGATGTGCGGCACGGCGGTCCGGTAGTGCTCGTCGACGGCTATCCGGCCGCGCTTGTCCGCGGTCAGACCCGCCTTGCCGAGGTCGAGTTCCTCGGTGAGACCCTGCCGGCCCGCCGAGTACATCACGGTGTCCGCGGGGATCTTCTTGCCGCTCGCCAGCAGGGTCAGCGCGCCGGTGGCGTGCCGCTCGACGGCCGCCACGGTCTCGCCGAAGCGGAACGTCACCGCCAGGTCCCGCAGGTGGTACTTGAGGGACTCCACGACCTCGACGTCGCAGAAGTCCAGCATGCCGTCGCGCTGCTCGACCACCGTCACCTTGGTGCCGAGCGCGGCGAACATCGACGCGTACTCGATGCCGATGACCCCCGCGCCGACGATCACCATCGAGCGGGGGACCCGCTCCAGGTTCAGCACGCTGTCGGAGTCCATGATCGTGCGGTCGTCGAACTCCACGCTGGCCGGCCGGGCCGGCCGGGTGCCCGTCGCGATCACGATGTGCCCCGCCGTCACCAGCGAGTCCTGGCCGGAGGCGTCGCGCACGGCGACGGTGTGCTCGTCCACGAAGCGGCCGGTGCCCGCCAGCATCGTGACGCGGTTGCGGGCCAGCTGGCTGCGGATCACGTCCACCTCACGGCTCACCACGTGCTGGGTGCGCGCGGTGAGGTCGGCGACGGTGATGTCCTCCTTGAGGCGGTAGCTCTGCCCGTACATGTCGCGCTGGGTCAGGCCGGTGAGGTAGAGCACCGCCTCGCGCAGGGTCTTGGACGGAATGGTGCCGGTGTGGATGGAGACGCCGCCCAGCATGTCCGGGCGGTCGACGATGGCGACCCGGCGGCCGAGCTTGGCCGCGGCGATGGCGGCCTTCTGGCCGCCCGGGCCGGATCCGATGACGAGCAGGTCGAATTCGGTCACGGGCCGAGTCTGACAGGGGGCGATGCCCCGGGGAAAGAGAGGTCCCGGACCGGCCGGTGTCAGCGGGCCTCGGCGGCCGTGACGACCTCGGTGATGCCGCGCGCGGCCAGATGCGCCGGGTCCTGGGCGTGTTCGGCCAGGACGAGGGCCGGCCGGACCCCGCGGGCGGTGAGGGCCGCCCACGCCTCGAACACCTCGCCCCCCGGGGCGCAGGTGGCGCGGCGGGGAGCCGTCCCGGGGTCGCCGACGTCCACGACGAGCGCGGTGGTGCGCGGGAGCGGGACCGGAGCCGAACGCAGCTCGGCGGCCGCGCGGGCGACGGCGGCGCCGACCGGTTTCACCTGGCGGTCGTTGGTGAGCAGGCCGAGCGTGTACTCCAGCTCCGGGAAGTCGGCGAGGCTCCGCGCGACGTCGTGGGAGCACCACCAGGTGATGCCCCACAGATCGGTGCAGTCCAGCGCGTTGGCGATGGTGGCCGACGCGAAGGCCGCCGCGTGGTCCGGCGGGATCAGCGGCGCGGGCGCGCCGACCTCCTGGAGCCAGACCGGACGGTGCGGGTCGGTGGCCCACGCCTTGGAGAGCTCGACGAGGTAGGCGGCATGGTGCTCGGTGGCGACGCCCGCGTGGCCGTGGCGCTGCGCGGTGCCGTTGAAGACCCAGGAGTGCACGGCCGTGGCGAAGCCGAGGCGGGCGGCCTGGCCAGGGGTGAACGCGTGGTCGTCCTGGTACCAGGCGGCGTCGTACTCGGCGTGCAGATGCAGCTTGCCGGGGGCGCCGCGCTCGCACGCGTCGAGCATCAGGCGCAGCCACGCCTCGGCCTGCGCCGGGCCGATCCGGTCGGGGTCCGGGTGCGGCGGTCCGGAGAACTGGTTGATCTCGTTGCCGACCGTCATGCCGAGGAAGTTGGGCCGGTCGGCGAGGGCCGCGGCCAGGGTGCGCAGGTACTCGGCCTCCGCCGCGACGACGTCGGGGTCGGTGAAGATGTTCCGCCGGTGCCAGGTGCCGGTCCAGGCGGGCAGGAAGTCGAAGCTGGACAGATGGCCCTGCAGCCCGTCGACGTTGACGTCCAGGCCGCGCTCGGCGGCGGCGTCGGCGAGCGCGACCAGCTGCTCGACCGCCCGCGGCCGGATCAGCGCGCGGTTGGGCTGGAACAGTGGCCACAGCGGGAACACCCGGATGTGGTCCAGGCCCAGGCCGGCGATGGAGTCGAGGTCGGCGCGGACCGCGTCGAGGTCGAAGTCCAGCCAGTGGTGGAACCAGCCCTGACTCGGGGTGTAGTTGACGCCCAGACGCGGGGTCATGGCGGCTCCAGGTGGCGAGGGGCGGGCGCGGCGGCACGCCGGGGCTGTCGGGCGGGCGGGGGAGAGCCGTGCCTCGACCGGCTTCGGCCGGGGGAGCCGGCCGCCGGCGCCCACGCCAAACTCGCACCGCGCCCCGGCAAAGTCAACTCAAGCCGGGCAAAGGCTTTTTGGTCGGGGAAAACCCCAGGTCACGCCGCAGGTGAAGAAATTGAACAGGGACTGCTAATGCGCTTTAGAGGCAATCCGCTCAAGCGCTATAGCAACGCATGGTGTTCCCCTGGTGGATACTGGCACCCCACAACGGGAACACGCGGCGGAGAACGGCGGGAGGTACCCGATGGCGGCGGAACCGGTGCCCCCGGGCCGCTCCGACCGGCGCCCGCCGGCACGCCGCCCCACGATGAAGGACATCGCCCGCCGGGCGGGAGTGTCCGAGAGCGCGGTCTCCTTCGCCCTCAACGACCGGCCCGGCGTGTCCGACGCCACACGCCGCCGCGTCCGTGCCGTCGCCGAGCAACTGGGCTGGCGGGCCAGCACCGCCGCCCGCGCACTGTCGGGTGAGGGTGCCGCCACGGTCGGCCTGGTGCTCGCGCGGCCGGCGAACACCCTCGGGCTCGAGTCGTTCTTCCTGCAACTCGTCTCCGGCCTCCAGGAAGTGCTGTCGGCGCGCCAACTCGGCCTGCTCTTCCGCGTGGTGGAGGACGGCGCGCAGGAGTGCGCCGTCTACCGCAGGTGGTGGGCCGAGCAGCGGGTCGACGGGGTCGTCGTGGTCGACCCGCACGCCGGCGACCCCCGCCCCGAACTCCTGGACTCCCTGGGCCTGCCCGCGGTCGTCATCGGCACCACGCCGGACGGCGCCGCCACGTACCCCGGGATCTCCACCGTGTGGGCCGACGACACCGCCGCGATGGCGGCCATCGCCCGCCATCTGCACGCCCTCGGCCACCGCCGTGTCGCCCACGTCGCGGGCATGCCGCACCTGGCCCACACCGCCCGCCGCATCGCCTCACTGCGGGCCGAGGCCGCACGCCTCGGGCTGACCGCGGCCCGCTCGGTCACCACGGACTACTCCGGCGACCAGGGCGCGGAGGTCACCCACCGCGTGCTGGCCGGGGCCGATCCGCCCACGGCGATCGTCTACGACAACGACGTGATGGCGGTCGCGGGGGCGGCCGTCGCCGCCCGGCGCGGACTGTCCGTACCGGGTGACCTGTCGCTCGTCGCCTTCGACGACTCCCCGCTGTGCCGGGCCACGCACCCTCCGCTGACGGCGCTGGTGCGGGACACGCCGGGGGTGGGGCGGCATGCGGCGGGGGAGTTGCTGGCGCTGCTGGACGGGGGGAGCGCGCGGAGGTCGCAGGTGCCGACGCCCACGCTTTGCCCGCGCGAGAGCACGGGCCCGCCTCCCCTGTAGACCCGTTTCTCCCCCGCCCTCCCGCCCGTGTGCCCCAGGAAGTCCGGTCGCCCCGACGCGCGTTGTTGGGGGGCCGGGTTCGGGGCCTCCGGGGCTGCCATTCTGGACAGCACATTTAGGTGCCTCAGGCACTGTTGGCTGCGTGCCCGGGGTTGTGCACCCAAATATGCTCCACAGTCCAGAACGCCACCCCTACAGCCCCGCCCCCTCCGTCTCGTCCCGCGCCTGATCCCCGGTGGGTGGGTGAAGAGGCGGTCCGGGGTCACCGCAAGTGCTCATCCGAACCCCCACCGGCCGTAAGTCGCCCCAGCCGACCCGGGAGGGGGTGCGCCGGGGTCCGCCCGCAGGGGACGAGCGGCGACCGCGCTGCACGGCACGTTGGCGTAGACCGCGAGCCCCGAGGACGGACTCCGGAGCAGGCGCCGACCCCACAACGCGCTTAGCGGGGCCCGCACTTACCGCGCCGGGCAATCGGGAGGGAGGGCGGGGGAAAAACCCGGGACATCAGGCGCGGGCACGCGCCCGCGCCCCCGGACCGGGGCGGCGATCCACCTCGTCGCCGGAGGCGACCACATGCCCGTCCTCGCACATCAGCGCCACCCTCACTGGCGCCCCACACGCGTGGTGCGTCGCCAGCATGGACGGGCCCTCCGGGTCCGCGAGGTACTTGTCGCCCCAATTGCGCAGCGCCGTGATCAGGGGGTAGAGGTCCTTCCCCATCGGGGTGAGCACGTATTCCGAGCGCCGGCGCGTGCCCGGTTCCTGGTAGTCGCGCAGTTCCAGCACGCCCCGTTCGACCAGGCCGCCCAGCCGGTCGCTGAGGACCGAGCGGGACACGCCCAGATGGTTCTGCAGGTCGCTGAACCGCCGGATCCCGCGAGAGACCTCGCGCAGGATCAGCAGCACCCACGGCTGGCCGAGGAGATCGACGGCGCGGCCCACCGAGCAGTTGGAGGTGTCCTGGTCGAGGTAGTCCATGCGGTGAATCCTATCTGAGTTCTGCAGAAGAACTCAGACATGGTAGCGTGCGACACCACGGCTGGGTTCGAGAGTCGTACTCAGCTGAGGAGGGAACACGCTCATGACACCCCCGACCGCCACCGGCGCGTCTGTCGTACCGCCCGTCACACAGCCCACCGCCGCCCGGCAGAGCCGGCGGCAATGGATCGGATTCGTCGTCGCGAGCCTCGGCCAGATGGCGATGTTCGTGAACATCACGCAGACCGCGGCGGTTCTCGCGCCCCTCCAGCAGGATCTGCACGTATCCGGTTCCGCGCTCGTCTGGATCGCCGGTATCTACTCGATGATGGTCGCGAGCTTCGTGCTCTCCGCCGGCACCGTCGGCGACATCCTGGGACGCCGCCGCGTCTTCGCCCTCGGCATGGTGCTCCTGGGCGCCGGAAGCCTCGTGGTGTTCCTGGCCTCCGGCGCCGGGACGGTCATCGCGGGCCAGGCGCTGATGGGCATCGGCGGGGCGGCGATCCTGCCCAACAGCCTGTCCCTGGTCACCCACATGTTCCCGGACCCGCACGAGCGGACCCGGGCGGTCGGCATCTGGGTCGCCGTGTCCGGCATCGGGCTCGCCTTCGGTCCCGTGGCGGCCGGGCTGATCCTGGAGCGCTTCTCCTGGAACGCGGTGTTCCTGGTCAACGTGGTGCTCGCGGTGGTCGTGCTGATCCTCACGCCGCGCTTCGTCACCGAGAGCCGGCAGCCCGGTCGGCACCTCGACCCGCCGGGCCTGGTGCTGGCCGTGATCGCCATCGCCGCGCTCAACTACGGCCTGGTCGAGGGCGGTCACAGCGGATACGGGGCCTGGCGGGCGACAGGGGCGTTCGTGCTCGCCGCCGTCGCGGTGGCCGCCTTCATCGTGCAGGAGTCACGTACCCGCACGCCGATGCTCAACCTGCGGCTGTTCCGCAACCGCACCTTCGCCACGGCCAACGTCGTCGCCATGATCGGCCAGTACTCGTTCGTGGCCGTCGCCCTCGCGCAGGTGCTGTACTTCGAGCGCGTCCGGCACGAGACGATCCTCCACGCGGGGCTGCTGCTCCTGCCGGTGATGATCGCGTACGTGCTGGTGAGTTACGTGGCCGCCGCGATAGCCCGCCGTGTCGGCTTCAAGACGACCCTCGTCACCGGAACCGTGCTCGCCGCGGTGGCCGCCCTGCTGATGACCGCGCAGTCCGCCACCACGTCGATCACCGTCATCGGGGTGGAACTGGCCCTGTTCGGTGTCGGTGGCGGGCTCATCCTGCCGCCGGGCACGGCTGTCGCGGTCATCAGCGTGCCGCACACCGACGGCGGCATGGCCAGCGGAACGGTCAACCTCTTCCGCCAGGTCGGCAGCACCCTCGGTGCGACCGTCACCGGCACCGTCCTCACCAGCGGCCTCGCCTCCCGGCTGCCCGACGCGCTCGCCGAGCGCGGCACCCCGTCCGCGGTCACCGGCCAGGTGGTCACGGCGGTCGCCGGCGGCTCCTCCGGGGCGGGCCTGCCCGCCGGGCTGAGGGCCACCGTGGACTCCGCGGTCGGCGACGCCTTCTCCGGCGCGCTGCACGTGGCCGTCGTCATCCCGGGTGTCGCCATCGCCGCGGCGGCCGTCGCTGCCGCCACACTGATACGCAACCGTCCCACCCCGCAGCAGCACTGATCCCGTCGCCCCGTCCGCGCACAGACCAGGAGCCCGCCGTGCCCGAAGCAGACCGGCCCGACGCCGCCCTCGCCCCGGAGAACTCGGGGGCCTTCCTCCGCGCCGTCGGCCTGCGGTTCGACTCCGTCTCCCCGACCGAGGTCCGCGGTCACGTGGACGTGACCGCGGAGCACCACACCCCGTGGGGCATCACCCACGGCGGGCTGTACACCACGGTCATCGAGAGCGCGGCCAGTGTGGGGGCGTCGCTCGCGGTGCGGTCCCGGGGCCAGTTCGCGGTCGGGGTCGGCAACCAGACCGACTTCCTGCGCTCGCACGTCGCCGGGCGCCTCGACGTGGTCGCCACTCCCCTCCAGCAGGGCCGGAGCCTGCAACTGTGGCTCGTGGAGATCGCGGACGAGGCCGGCAGGCCCATCGCCCGCGGACAGGTGCGGCTGTTCAACCGCGACCTGCCCGGTCACTGACCGGCGGCGTCCGTCAGACCGGTGACCCGCATGGTGATGTTCAGCCGCCCGGCCGTGAGGCCGGTGGCCGGGTCACCGGTCCCGGGCAGGATCCTCGTCACCCCGTGGTACGCGAAACGCGACGGCCCGCCGAAGACGAACAGGTCTCCCGAGGCCAGTTCCAGATCGGTCCAGGGGCGGTTGCGGTTCTCGGTGTTGCCGAAGCGGAAGACGCAGCTGTCGCCGACGGTCAGCGACACGACGGGGGCCGCGGAGCGCTCGTCCTTGTCCTGGTGCATGCCCATCCGGGCGTCCGCGTCGTAGAAGTTGACCAGAGCGGTGTCCGGCGCGTAGCCGTCGCCGGCCGCCGGGTCCCGGTACGCGTCCACCAGCGCCCGGCGGCCCATCTCGGCCAGCCAGCCGGGGAATTCCGCGACCCGGGCGCCGTTCACGTCGCCCGCCGTCCGTGTGTAGCGGTACGGCTGCCAGTGCCAGCCGACACAGACCGTTAGGACCGACATCACTCCGCCCTGCGGCAGTCTCGTGTGCCGCATGGGGACCGGTCCGGTGGCCCAGGCGCGGCAGGCGGTCACGAGCCGGCGCTGCTCGTCGAGGTCCAGCCAGCCGGGTACGTGCACCGCGCCCGGCGCGACCTCCAGGCGGGGGCGGGGGATCAGCGCGCTCATGTCGTGCCTCCGGTGTCCCGGACGACCCAGCCGCGGTCGAAGCGCCAGACGCCGCCGTCGGCCGCCGCCCCGCGCAGTCCCTGCAGTGCCGCCGCGCCGGTCGCGGCCGCGACACGGGGATCGCCCAGCGCGGCGAAGCCGACCGTGCGGGCGGGGTCCCAGCCGGTGCTGTGCCGCAGCCGGCGGACGAGCTGGGCCCAGCCGCGGGGGGCCGCGGCGACCGCCCAGGCGTCGGGCGCGTCCGCGGTCAGCCGCTGGGCCGGCCGCAGCCAGGAGGCCGCCTCCTCGGGCCAGTCCACGACGGCGGCGATCTCGCGACCCGCCGTGCGCCACGCGGCCGAGAAGGCCGCCGCGGCATCACGCGAGGCCGCGTCGCGGCTGTGCCCCACCGCCACGACCCGCGCGCCCCCCAGCAGTCCGAGGACGGCGGCGAGTTCCTCCGCCGTGTGAGCCGCGGGCGCCGCCGCTCCCGCCAGCGCGGCAAGGTCGCCGGCCGCGAGCAGGGGCGAGGGCGGTGTCCCGCTGTCGGGGAGGTACGGCAGTGCCATGGTGTCGGGGTCCCGGTTCGCTCGGCTCGCCTTCCATTGTGCGTACTGCCGCGGCAGGCAGCGCGCGCAGGGCCGGTGGCCCGCCGCCACCGCCGTCGCCTCGTCGGCGAAGAACACCCGCTCCCGTACGTAGCCGCCGCGGGCCAGTGCCCGCAGCGCGCTCGGGCAGTCCAGCCTGCCGTAGAGGCGGCCGCGCCGGTGCCCGCCGAGGGTGCCGGGTGCGGTGCTGCGGTACGGCAGCCCGTCCGGTCCGGTCAGCGTGTACGTCCCGGCGGGGCCGAAGCCGGTCACGACGCGTCGTGGAGGACCAGCCCCAGCGTGTGCCGGCGGCCGGAGCGGACGGTGCTCACGCCGTGCCGCATGGGGCCGGCCGACCAGCCGCGTGCGGTGCGGACGGGGCGGTCGCGGGTGGTGAACACCAGCGCGTGACCCTGGGGGAGGGCGACGGCGGAGCCCCGGGACTGGGCGCGCGCCCGCTGCTCGGTCATCAGGAACTCGCCGCCGGTGTAGTCCTCGCCGGGCTCGTCGAGGCCGATCACGACCTGGAGCGGGAACACCAGCTCCCCGTAGAGGTCCTGGTGCAGCGCGTTCCAGTCGCCCGGGCCGTAGCGCAGCAGGATCGGCGTCGGCCGCCGCTGGCCCGCCGCGTGGCACATCCCCAGCCACTCCTGAAGGGTGTCCGGCCAGGGCGCGGGGCGGCCCAGTCGCGCCGCCCAGTCGCGCGCGACGGGCAGCAGGTGCGGGTAGAACGCCTCGCGCAACTCCCGTACGAGCTCCGGGAGCGGGTGGGCGAAGTAGCGGTACTGGCCGGAGCCGAAACGGTGTCGCGCCATGTCGACGGTCGAGCGGAAGCGCGCCGGCTCGTCGTAGAGGCAGGCCACCGCGCGGCACTCGGCGGGGGTGAGGACGCGGTCGGCGGTCAGGGCACTGCCGTACGCGTCGAGTTCGCCCGCGAGCGCGGGCCAGTCGGCGGCGGCGACCCGCGCGGGTGCCGCCGCCGGGGCGTGGGTGGTGGGGGTCATGCGGTTCTCCCGTTCAGCCGGCGCGGTGGCCGGACTCCAGCGCCAGCAGGTGCTCCTTGCGGGCCATGCCCCCGGCGTAGCCGGTCAGCGCGCCGCTGGAGGCGATCACGCGGTGGCACGGCCGGACGACCAGCAGGGGGTTGCGGCCGATCGCGGCGCCCACCGCGCGGGACGAGCTGCGCGGGATGCCGCAGCGCTCCGCGACGTCGGCGTAGGAGAGGGTCGTGCCGTAGTCGATGCTCTCCAGCGCCTTCCACACCTGCTGCTGGAACGGGGTGCCGGCCGTGGTGAACTCGATGTCGAAGCGGGTCAGTTCGCCCGCGAAGTACGCCGTGAGCTGGTCGAGGATCCCGGCGAACGCCGCCCGGTCCTCGCGCCAGCCGGGCGCGGGGGAGGCGACGCCGCCCTTCTGCCCGGGAACGGACAGCGAGGTGAGCGCCGTGCCGCCCCCGGCGGTCGCCGACTCCTCGCCGACGAGCAGGAGTTCGCCGAGCGGGCTGGGCGTCGTGGTGTAGACCGTCATCGGTCCGGTCCTTCCGTCGTTCGTGCGGTACGGCTACGAGTCTGGTCCCTCGGCGAGGGTGGTGCTGGCGGGATTCGGACGTCGCATTCCCGCTGCTCCGGCACCCGGCGGTTCACCCCGGGACAGGGTCTGCGCGGCGTTCCAGAGGTGGTGCACGGCGTAGCTGCGCCACGGCCGCCAGGACTCGGCCTCCTCCAGCGGGACCCCCGCCAGCGCGGCGCCCGCGCGCACCCCCGCGTCGTCCTCCAGTAGGACGTCCGGGTCGCCCAGAGCGCGCATCCGCAGGTAGCCGGCCGTCCAGGGGCCGATGCCGCGCAGGGCGAGCAGCGCCTTCTCCGCGGCGTCCCGGTCGGCCCCCGGGTCGAGGGCGACGGTGCCGCCGGCGAGCGCGGCGGCGAGGCCGCGCAGTGTGTCCTGGCGGGCACCTGGCATGCCGAGTTCCTCCAGCGACGCCCCCGCGAGGGTGTCCGCCGTGGGGAACAGATGCGTGAGGCCGCCGCTCGGCGCGGGCAGCGGCGTCCCGTACGCCGCCACGAGCGCGGCGCCCAGGTGCCGTCCCGCGGCCAGGGTGACCTGCTGGCCCAGGACGGCGCGGACCGCCATCTCGTGCGGATCGGCGGTGCCGGGCGCGCGCATGCCGGGGCGGAGCGCGGCCAGCGCCCCCATTGCCGGTTCCGCGGCCAGCCGTTCGGCCACCGCGTACGGGTCCGCGTCCAGGTCGAACAGGCGCCGGATGCGCTGGGTGGCGGTGGTCAGGTCGCGCAGCTCGCTCAGGTGCAGGCGGCACTCCAGCCAGCCGCTGCCGCTGCGGGCGGACTCGCCCACCTCGGCGACGGCGTGTCCGCCCGGCAGGCGCAGCGTACGGCGGTACGTGCGGTCGCCGGGGAGGCCGGTGACCTCCTCGATGCCCCGCAGGGCGCGCCGCTCCAGGTGGTCGAAGACCTGCCCGGTGTCGTAGCCGCCCCGGTAGGCGAGCCGCAGCGGCACCCCGGCGGCGGACACCGCGTCCGCGCCGCCGGTGGCGACGGCCGCGGAACGTCCGCTCGCGGGCCGGGCCGCGCGCAGTTCGGTGGGGGTCATGCCGTAGATCTCGCGGATCGTGTCGTTGAACTGGCGCACGCTGGCGAAGCCGGCGGCGAACGCGATACCGGCCGCCTGCATCCCCGTCGTCTGGAGCAGGATGCGCGCGGTGTGCGCCCGCTGGGCCCGCGCCAGGGCGATCGGCCCGGCGCCGACTTCCGCGTTCAGCTGCCGCTGCACCTGGCGGGCGCTGTAGCCCAGGCGTGCGGCGAGGCCTGCCACGCCCTCGCGGTCCACGATGCCGTCGCCGATCAGCCGCATCGCCCGGCCGACGACGTCCGCCCGCACATTCCACGCGGCCGAGCCGGGGACGGCGTCGGGGCGGCACCGCCGGCAGGCCCGGAAACCGGAGCCCTGCGCGGCGGCCGCGGTCGGGTAGAAGCGCACATTGCGCTGCCTGGGCGTCACGGCGGGGCAGCTGGGACGGCAGTAGATCCCCGTCGTCGTGACGGCGAAGAAGAACTCGCCGTCGAACCTGGCGTCCCGGCTGCGCACCGCCTCGTACCTGCGGTCGTCCATCGTCACCACTCCACTGTGCGGCATCCCGCGGGCGAACACCGGCGGATATCGGACACGGAGTTCCGGCGGTGGCCGGTCAGGTGCCGGTGGCCGTGCGGGCGCGGGCCACGTGGCCGATTCGCCACGCGAACACCGCCGCGCCGAGGAAGAGACCGGCCAGCGCGCCGAGCACGGAGCCCAGGCCGAGGGTGGAGTCCGGCGAGATCCACCACTCCACGGTCTCTCCCAGTACACCCAGCGCCAGCGTGGTGGCGAAGGCGGCGACCGCCGCGCTGCGCCGGCCCGGCGGCCGGGTCCGGTACAGCTCGGCCACGGGAGCGGCACCGGCGAGGACAACAAGCCAGGCGGTGGGGAACGCACTGCTCGGCAGCAGCCCGAGCGGCCAGGCGATGAGTCCGAGGACCGTCAGGGGGACGAGTCCGACGAGCAGGAACCCGACGACAGCGACGAGCAGATCGCGGGCCCGGTACGTCACGGGGCCGGTCGCGGACGTCTCCTCCTCCGACATGCCCGGAGCGTACCGGCCTGTCCCGCCCGGTGGGCACCCCCGCGACCCGAGGGGTTTCCGGAGGCGCGCCGTCCCCCGCTGGACACCTGGGAGCGGTGGTGCGGGCGGTAAATGGTTACGGCGCTGTCGGTGCCGCGCACTACAGTCCGCACAGCTCACGCACAACGTCAACACGCAACAGGGGTGGGATCTGATGGGCACGTCCAGGCGCATGCGCCTTGCCGTCACGGTGGGGGCCGCGGTCGTCGCGCTGACCGCGACGGCCGGCTGCGAGGCCGCGCACGACACGGCGGAGGCCGTGGGCAAGGCGGACACGATCGCGCAGATCCTCGCGCGGGTCACCGACCGCACCGAGAAGGTCGGGTCGGCGAAGGTCGACTTCACCACCGACCCCGGCCAGGGCGCCCCGGTCGAGATGGTGGGCACGTTCTCGTGGGGCAAGGGCATCGCCTACGACGTCATGATGGACACCAAGGCGGCCCAGCTGCAGGCGCTGCAGAACGACGCCAAGCTGCACGCCCTGATGGTGGACGGCTCGTACTACTACAACGTGGACCCCCAGCCCGCGGGCCCCCTCAAGGGCAAGCACTGGGCGCGCGTCGACATGTCCGCGATCCTGGGCGAGCAGGTCGCGGAACAGGCCCAGCAGTCCAACGACCTGACCTCGGGGCTGCGTTACATCGGCCTGTCCAAGGACACCGAGGACCTGGGCGAGGAGTCGGTGCGGGGCGTCACGGCGCACCACTACCACGCCACTGTGGGCAAGAAGGACCTCGGGGCCATGGGCGACGCGATGTCCTCGAAGGACAAGAAGAACCTGCTCAACTCCATGACCGGTTCGGTCGACAGCATCGACATGGATGTCTGGGTCGACGGCAAGGACCTGCCGGTCCGGATCGTCGAGGTGATGGGCAAGGTCAAGGTCACCATCGACTTCCTGAAGTTCGGCAGCGCCAAGGCCGTGACGCCGCCTCCGGCGTCGGACACCGCCGACCTCAGCGCCCAGGTGCGGGCGGCCCAGTCGGGGTCCTGACCGCCGCACGAACGCTTCACGAACGCCCCCGTCCGCGCCCCGCGGACGGGGGCGTTCGTACGTCGTGACGTGCGCACAGCCATGGTTTCGCGACCCCGTTTTTAAGTTAATTAGCAATTAATATTGACAGGCTCCGGTGGTGCCGCCACAGTTTCCGCCGTGGCACCGGCGCCCGGCCCGACCGGGGTGGGTGCCCGTGCAACCCAACTCCCGGGAGAGACCAGTGGCTTCGCATCGTGCAGGGGTGAGCGGCGCCTTCGGCCGCACGCTCCGCGGGATCGCCGGCCGGGGCGACGGTGTGCTCGCCGGGTTAACAGGGGTGGGCGGCCGCGTCCACCGGACCGGACTCTGAGCGTCGCTCCGCCGGTCCACCTCGCCCCGCGCTTGACCAGCTTGTTCGCTCCATCTGGTGCGCCCCCGGGCCTCGTTCGATCCGAGGCGCACCACCCCAGAAATAAATTAGTAATTAATCTTGACGGCGCGCTGACCACTGCGACAGTCTGTTCCTGCCGCACCCAGAGCCGGGCCGTCAGGGGGCCTCAGCTCCGTTCCGTGGGCACATTAGGAGTACACAGATGACCGCCATCAACGCCAGCCGCCGCCGGTTCCTCGTGGGAGCCGGCGCAGTCGGCGCCGGCGCACTGCTGAGCAGCTGCGTCACCCAGAGCCCGGCCGCATCCGGAGGAAAGTCCGGCGGCCCGGTGACCCTGCAGTCCAACCTCTCCTCCCCGCAGGCGAAGACCGCGATGCAGGAGATCGTCGCCGCGTTCGACAAGCGCGGGACGACCAAGGCGCAGCTCAACACCGTCGCCTCCGAGACCTTCCGCACGCAGCTGCCGACGTACCTCACCTCCGCCAACCCGCCGGACGCGTACACCTGGTACCCCGGCTCCGTCGCGGAGTCGTACGCCAAGAAGGACCTGCTCCTCGACATCAGCGACGTCTGGGAGAAGCCCGAGCTCGCCGGCTACTCCGACGCCCTGAAGAAGCTGTGCACCTCGACCTCCAGCGGCAAGAAGGTCTTCGTGCCCACCAGCTACTACTGGTGGGGCATGTTCTACCGGAAGTCGAACTTCCAGAAGTGGGGCGTGCAGGAGCCCAAGAACTGGGACGAGTTCCTGGACCTGTGCGACAAGCTCAAGAGCAAGGGCGTCGCCCCCATCGGTCTCGGTGCCGGCGGCGACACCCCGTGGGTCGCCTCCGCCTGGTTCGACTACCTGAACATCCGGGTCAACGGTGCCACTTACCACCGTGAACTCCTCGCGGGCAAGCACCGCTTCGACGACCCCGAAGTGCGCAAGGTCTTCGACACGTGGGACCAGGCGCGCCCGTTCTTCGACCCCAACGGCACGGCGATCCCGTTCCAGGACGCCACCACCGCTCTGCTCCAGGGCCGCACCGGCATGATGCTCATCGGCACCTTCTTTGCCGACGCCGCGCCGAAGGACGCCCTCGGGGACCTGGACTTCTTCCAGTTCCCGATCATCGACCCCAAGGTGCCGGTCGCCGAGGAGGCGCCCACCGACGGCTACTTCGCCAGCGCCCGCAGCAAGCGTGTCGACGGCGTCAAGGAGCTGCTGCGCTACCTGGCCACCGCCGAGTCGCAGGAGCTGTACATCAAGAGCTCCTCGGGTACGGTGCTGCCCACCCACCCCGACGCCAAGGACGCCGGCACCCCGCTGGTCGCCAAGGGGCGCAAGCTCGTCGAGAGCGCCGCGGAGATCACGCAGTTCTTCAACCGGGACTCCAGCGACGCCCTCCAGCCGACCGCGGACACCGCGCTCGTGCACTACCTGGCGAAGCCCAAGGAGATCGGCTCCATCCTGACGACGTGGCAGCGCAGCGCACAGAAGATCTGGAGCCAGTGACAATGGCGCTGATCGGCTCCACACGACGGTCCAGGGCCACTCGGGTGCCCCCGGTGGTCCTGGCCTTCGTCCTCATCCCGCTGCTCGTCGAGGCGTTCTGGGTCTTCTGGCCGGCCCTCCAGGGGTTCTACCTCTCCCTGACCTCCTGGGACGGGCTGGGCGCCCCGAAGTTCGTCGGTCTCGGCAACTTCAGCGAGATGGTGCACGACGCGGTCTTCCGCACCGCCGCGATCAACACGGTGCTGTGGCTGCTGCTCTTCGGCGGGCTCTCCGCCGTCCTCGGACTCGGTGCCGCGCTGCTGCTCCAGCAGGAGCGGCGCGGCATCGCGTTCTACCGGGCGGCGCTCTTCCTGCCGGTGGTCTTCTCGCTGGTCGCCACCGCCCTGGTGTGGCAGGCGATGTACCAGCCGGACGGCCTGATCAACAACGTCCTCGAGGCGATCGGCCTCGGCGGCCTGAAGCACGCATGGCTCGCCGACCAGGACACCGCCTTCTACGCGGTGATCGTGCCCGCGCTGTGGCGCCAGGTCGGCTATGTCATGGTGCTGTACCTGGCCGGGCTCAAGGGCGTCGACCCGGCGCTGTACGAGGCGGCGAAGGTCGACGGCGCCACCCGCTGGCAGCAGTTCCGGCACATCACCCTGCCGCAGCTGCGCAGTGTCAACGCGGTCGTCCTGTCGGTCATCGTGATCGACTCGCTGCGCTCCTTCGACGTCGTGTGGGCGCTCACCCGCGGCGGCCCGTACCACTCCTCCGAAGTGCTGAGCACCTACATGTACTCCACAGCGTTCCAGTCCCTGCGGCTGGGATACGGCTCCGCGCTCGCCGTCGTCATCTTCGTGCTGGCCTTCGGCGTCATCGCGAGCTACCTCGTGCGTGCCTTCAGGGAGGCCGACTGATGACCGCCACCCACGCCGCCTCGCGCGTCAAGGACCACGAGGACCACAAGGACGCAGCGGACCGGGCCGGTCAGGTCCCGGCCGCGCGGCCCCGCCGGTCCCCGGGGCGCGGCCGTGCCCTGCGCACCGCCGGCTTCCACCTCTCCGCGGGACTGCTGTCCGCGCTGTGGCTGCTGCCGATCGCCCTCGTCCTGGTCACCAGCACGCGGACGTTCGACGACATCGCCGCGCACGGCGTCGGCAGCTGGCCGCACTCGTTCACCTTCGACAGCTTCCGCCAGGCGTGGGTGGACGGCGGCCAGCAGCGCGCCCTCATCAACAGCATGCTGGTCACCATCCCCACCGTGCTGCTCTCGCTCGGCCTCGCCTCCATGGCCGCGTTCGCGCTCAGCCGCTACGACCTGCCCTTCCGGCGCGTCCTGCTGCTGCTCATGCTCGGCGGCAACCTGCTGCCCCCGCAGATCCTGCTGATCCCGGTCTCCAAGCTGAGCGAAGTGCTCGGCATCTACGACCAGTTGTACGCCCTGATCGGCGTGCAGGTCGGCTTCGGCGTCGGCTTCTACGTCTTCGTCCTGCACGGCTTCATGCGGTCGATCCCCGGCGAGATCCAGCAGGCCGCCGTCATCGACGGCGCGAACCCCTGGCAGATCTACTGGCGGATCATCCTCCCGCTGGCCCGCCCGGCGCTGGCCGCGCTGTGCGCACTGTCGTTCACCTGGATCTTCAACGACCTGCTGTGGGCCATCACGGTGCTGCGCACCGACACGCAGATGCCCATCACGGCGTCCCTCATCGGACTCCAGGGACAGTACGTGTCGATGTGGAACGTCATCGCGGCCGGCTCGGTGATCGCCGCCGCCCCGACGGTGGCCGTCTTCCTCCGCTTCCAGCGCCACTTCGTGGCCGGACTCAACCTCGGAGCCGTCAAGTGACCGCGCACGACCGGTGGCTGTTGCGCACCGACACCACCACCTATGCCGTCACCCTCGGCGGCGAGGGCCGCTGGGCCGAGCTCGCCGCCTGGGGGCCGCACGGCGCCGAGGACGGCCCGTCGCCCCTGGACTGGTCGCGCCGCACCCACTTCATCACGCCCGCCGACGCCGCACCGGCCGAGTACATCCCGTACGGGCTGCGGCCGTTCACCGGCGCCGACCTGATCGCCTCCCGCCCCGGCGGCGACCGCGGCAGCTGGTGGCGGTTCACCGGCGCCACGCAGGACGGCGACCGCGGGCTGCGCCTGGAGTTCGCCGACGACCTGCTCGGCCTGCGCACCACGCTGTGCTACGAGACGGTGCCGGGCACCGACGTCGTCCTGCGCTGGACCGAGCTGACCTGCACCGGGGACAGCGACGTACGGCTGGAGCGCTTCGACTCCGCCGCCGTCAACGTCCCCGTCCAGGGCGGAGCGCGGCTGAGCTACCTGTCGGGCCAGTGGTCGCAGGAGTTCCAGCTGAAGGACGTGACGCTGGAGCGCGGGCGCTTCGAGATGGAGAGCACCCAGGGCTCGGCCGGACACGCCTACCACCCCTGGCTCGCGATCCAGGACGCCGCGTCCCCCGCCGAGGGCGCCACCCCCACCTACGGCATCGCCCTGGAGTGGTCCGGCAACTGGCGGATCACCGCCGACGCCGAGCCCGGCGGCGCGGTGCGCGTGCGCGCCGGCCGGGTGCCCCACGAGGGCGCGGTCCGCCTCGCCCCCGGCGCGACGCTCGTCACGCCCCGGCTGGCCTGCGCGTTCAGCCCCGACGGGCTCGACGGACTGGCCCGCGTCTGGCACCGCTACGAGCGGCACCTGACCGGCGGGCGCATGGACCGCCCCCGCAAGGTGCTCTACAACTCCTGGGAGGCGACCGGCTTCGACGTCGACGCCGGGAACCAGCTGGAGCTGGCGCAGGTCGCGGCCGAACTCGGCGCCGAACTCTTCGTGGTCGACGACGGCTGGTTCGTCGGACGCCCCGACGACACCGGCGGCCTCGGCGACTGGGACCCGGACCCCGCCGAGTTCCCCGGCGGGTTCGACCGGTTCGTCGAGGACGTCCGGGCGCTGGGCATGGACTTCGGCCTGTGGGTGGAGCCCGAGGGCATCAGCCCCCGCTCGAAGCTGTACGCCGAGCACCCCGAGTGGGTGTACCGCATCGACGGCCGGCCCGCCACGCTGGTGCGCAACCAGCTGCTGCTCGACCTCGGCCGCGAGGACGTCCAGGACTTCGTCATCGGCACCCTCGACCGGCTGCTCGGCTCCCACGCCATCAGCTACCTCAAGTGGGACATGAACCGGCCCCCCACCGAGCGCGGCCGCCCCGGCCACCCGGCGGGCGCCGACCCCGAGCTCCAGGACCTCGACGCCGCCCACATCGCCGGCTACCTGCGGGTGCTGGACCACCTGCGCGCCGCCCACCCGCACGTCACCGTCGAGGGCTGCGCGGGCGGCGGCGGACGCGTCGAGCACGCCACCATCGCGCGCACCGACGTGGTGTGGCCCAGCGACAACACCGCGCCCATGGACCGGCTGCGCATCCAGTACGGCTACCTGCACGCGCACGCCCCGCACACCATGAGCTCCTGGGTCACCGACGCCCCCGGCGTCTTCGACCCGCGGCCCCGCTCGCTGGCCTTCCGGTTCGTCAACTCCGCCGCCGGCGTGCTCGGCATCGGCGCCGACATCCGGCACTGGACGCCGGAGCAGCGGGCCGAAGCCGCGCGGTGGATCGCCCGCTACAAGGAGGTCCGCGACGTCGTCCACCACGGCGAGGTCCACCTGCTGGGCAGCCCCGCCGACGCGACGTGCGGCATCCAGTACGAGGAACCGGGCGGCGCCCGCCTGGTCGTGACGGCCTGGAACACCGGGACGCTCGACGGCGCGCCCCTGGTGCCCGGCCGGGCCGCCCGGCTCCGGCTGCGCGGCCTGGCCCCCGACACCGTCTGGACCGACACGGCCACCGGAACCCGCTACAGCGGCGCCCATCTGCTGCACTCGGGACTGCCGTTCGCGTGGACGGCACAGCACGACGCGGAGCTCGTCGTCCTGGCACGCCAGTGACGGCCGGGCGACAATCTGCACCCATGGCACGGAACGAACAGGAGACGACCAGCCCCATGAACCCAGCGGCCCGCTTCACCAACCGCGTCGCCGTCGTCACGGGTGCCGCCTCCGGCATCGGCGCCGCCACCGCGGCGCGACTGGCCGCCGAGGGCGCCGCCGTCGTGCTCGTCGACATCGCGGCAGAGCGCGGGGAGGAGATCGCCGCCGGGCTGTGCAAGGACGGCGCGCGCGCCGTCTTCGTCGCCGCGGACGTCGCGAGCGAGGACGACTGGCGGCGCGTCGTCGACGCCGCGCACGCCTTCGGGCCGGTCGGCGTCCTGGTCAGCAACGCCTACACGGTGCGGGTCGCCCCCGCCCACGAGACGAGCCTCGCGTCCTGGGAACGGCAGTTGTCGGTCAACCTCACCGGTGCCTTCCTCGGCTTCAAGGCGGTCCTGCCCGACCTGCGCCAGGAGCGCGGCGCGGCGGTCCTCACCTCGTCCGTCCACGCCCACCACGGCATCCCCGGCCACCCGGCCTACGCGGCGAGCAAGGGCGCGCTGCTGTCGCTGTGCTCGCAGCTCGCCGTCGAGTACGGACCGGAGGTGCGCGTCAACGCCGTGCTCCCCGGGCCGATCCTGACCGCCGCATGGGACCGGGTACCGCAGGACGAACGCGAGCAGAGCGTCGCCGAGACGGCGGCCGGCCGCTTCGGCACCCCCGAGGAGGTCGCCGCCGCCGTCGCCTTCCTCACCGCCGAGGAAGCCTCGTACATCACCGGAACGAGCCTGGTGGTCGACGGCGGCTGGAGCGTCGTCAAATCCTCCGCCTGACACCCGGAGAGCCGCTCCCGTCCCGAACGACCAGCAAGAAAGGCATACACATGACGCCATACGCGCGCCGCGGAGTGCACGGCCAGACCGTGGAGACCCTCGCCCGCCGAGTGCTCAGCGGCGAGATCCCCGAGGGAGCGACGCTCGACATGGCGGCCCTGCAGGACGAACTGGACGTCAGCCTGACGGCCCTGCGCGAATCGCTGAAGGTGCTCGCGGCCAAGGGCATGGTCGACGCCCGGCAGAAGCGCGGCACCTTCGTACGGCCGCGCGCCGACTGGAACCTGCTCGACGCGGACGTGCTGCGCTGGCAGTTCTCCGAGAGCAACGGCTCCGGCGCCGACCAGGCGCTGCTGCGCAACCTCGGCGAGGTGCGCGGCATCATCGAACCCGCCGCCGTACGGCTGGCCGCGTCCCGCCGCACCGACAAGGACCTGGAAGCGCTCGACGCGGCCCTGGCCGCCATGGGCGAGGAGGGCAGCGCGAGCCACGCCGTCGAGGCCGACCTCGCCTTCCACCGCGCGCTGCTGGCGGCCACGCACAACGAACTGCTGGAACGCATGGAGATGGTCATCGAGTCCGGTCTCGCCCAGCGTGACGAGATCGTGCACAGCGCCCCCCACAGCGAGGACCCCGTGCCGAGCCACCGTGCCGTCCTGGACGCCGTGCGCGACCGGGACGCGGACGCGGCGGAGAACGCCATGCGTGCCCTGCTCGACCAGGCGATGCGCGACCTGGACAAGGTCAGCGGACCGCACGGCAGCGAGCAGCCCCCCACCGAAGAGAAGGACGACCCCGCAAAGTGAAGATCGCGCGCATCGAGACGTTCCTCGTGCCGCCCCGTTGGCTGTTCTGCCGCATCGAGACCGACGACGGCGTCGTCGGCTGGGGCGAACCCGTCGTCGAGGGCCGCGCCGAGGTGGTGCGGGCCGCCGTCGAGGTGCTGGCGGAACAGCTCATCGGCAAGGACCCGTTGCGCATCCAGGACCACTGGCAGGTGCTGACCAAGGGCGGCTTCTACCGCGGCGGTCCGGTGCTCTCCAGCGCCGTCGCGGGCATCGACCAGGCCCTGTGGGACATCGCGGGCCGCACCCTCGGCGTCCCCGTGCACACCCTGCTCGGCGGGCCGGTGCGCGACACCGTCCGCGTGTACGCCTGGGTCGGGGGCGACGAACCCGCCCGCCTGAAGGACGAGATCACCGCCCAGGTCGAGGCCGGCTTCACCGCCGTCAAGATGAACGCCGCAGGCGCCACGCCGCCGCTCACCAGCCCCGCCGAGACGGCCGCCGTCGTCGAGCGCGTCGCCGTGGCGCGCGAGGCGCTGGGCGCCCACCGCGACGTCGCCGTGGACTTCCACGGCCGCTTCAGCGCGGCCAACGCGCGGCGCGTGCTGCACGAGATAGCCCCGCTGCACCCGCTGTTCGTCGAGGAGCCCGTGCTGCCGGACCAGGCGCATCTGCTCCCCGGCCTGGTCGCCGCCTCCAACGTCCCGGTCGCCACCGGTGAACGGCTCTACGGCCGCGCCGACTTCCTCACCGTGCTCAACGCCGGTGTCGCCGTCGTGCAGCCCGACCTCTCGCACGCGGGCGGCATCTCCGAGGTCACCCGGATCGCCGCGCTCGCGGAGACCTTCGGCGCCCACCTCGCGCCGCACTGCCCGCTCGGGCCCATCGCGCTCGCCGCGAGCCTCCAGGTCGCCTTCGCCACGCCCAACTTCCTGATCCAGGAGCAGAGCCGGGGCATCCACTACAACAAGGACGCCGACCTGCTGTCGTACGTGGTCGACCCCGAGCCGTTCCGCTTCGTCGACGGGCAGGCCCGCCGCCCCGAGGCGCCCGGTCTCGGCATCGACGTCGACGAGGAGGCCGTGCGCGCCGCGGACCGCACCGGGCACGCCTGGCGCAACCCCGTCTGGCGGCACGCCGACGGCTCCTTCGCCGAATGGTGACCGCGCCGCGGCCGGTGCCGCTCACCGTCGCCACCGACCCGGCGCACGGCGGCCGCTGGACGTCGCTCGCCGGCGGCGGCCGCGAATGGCTGTGGCACCGCGAGGAGCCGCGCCGCGCGGGCGTCGTGCCCGGTGACGCCTTCGCTGACGCCGGGGGACTGGAGGAGTGCGTGCCCACCGTGCGCGGACTCCCCGACCACGGGGACGCCTGGTCGCGGCCGTGGCGGGCGGACGGCGACGGGTACACCGTGGAGTGCCCCGACTTCCGGCTGACCCGCCGCGTCACCGCCGAGGCGGGCGCCGTCGTCGCCGCGTACACGCTCCGTGCCGAGCCCGGCTACCGCTTCGTGTGGGCGGCCCACGCGCTCCTGGACCTGTCGCCCGCCGCCCGCCTCGGCGTCGACGGGCGGCCCGCCGCCCGGCTCTACCCGGACGAGGGCGCGACCCAGGTCCCCGGCACCTGGCCCACCGTGGGCGGCTTCCCGCTCGACGTGCTCGGGCCCGACGACGGGACCGCCGTCGGCGCCGTCGTCGACACGGGCCGGATGACGGTCACCGACGGCCCCGACACGCTGCACCTGACGCTCGAGGCGGAGGGACAGCCGGTCGCCGTCGCGCTGTGGCGCAACCTCGGCGCCTTCCCGGCCGGCGCACCGTACCGCTCCACCGGCGTCGAGCCGATGCTCGGCCGCGTCTTCGACCGCGCGGGAGCGAAAGAGGGCGACACGGCCGTCGTGCCCGCCTCCGGCGAGGTCTCGTGGCGGCTGACCGCCACCGCGACCCGCCGCACCTGAACCACCCACCAGCAGAAGGGATGTCGGATGGACCTGCTCGCAGCGCTGCGCACCCACCGGCTGCTCGCCATCGTCCGGGGCAACGACCCGGACGCCGCACTCAAGACCGTGCTCACCCTCGCCGAGGAGGGCGTCACCCTCATCGAGGTGTCCCTCACCGGGCACGGCGCGCTCGACGTGATCGCCCAGGCCCGCGCCGCGCTCGGGCCCGGGGCCACCCTCGGCGCGGGTACCGTGCTCAGCGCCGACGACGCGCACGACGCGCACCGCGCCGGCGCCGCCTTCCTCGTCACCCCCGCGCTCGGCGACGGCGTCACGACCGGCCGGGAGCTCGGACTGCCCGTCCTGGCAGGCGTGATGACCCCGACCGACGTCCTCCAGGCCCTCAAGCTCGGCGCCCAGGCACTCAAGCTCTTCCCCGCCGGCAGCGCGGGCGGCCCCGGCTACCTGCGGGACCTGCGCGCGCCCTTCCCCGACCTGCCGTTCGTGCCGGTCGGCGGCGTGGACGCGCCGGCCGCCGCCGCGTACCTGGCCGCCGGGGCCCTCGCGGTCGGCGTCGGCTCGCCGCTGGTGGCGGACGCCGCCGCCGGCGGCAGCCTGGCCGCGCTGCGCGAGCGGGCACGGGAGTTCCTGGACGTCGTCCGCGCGGAGCCCGCGCCGTGACCGCCGCCGGCACCGCGTACGAGGTCGTCGGCGAGGAACGCCTCGAACTGGGCGAGGGCATCCGGTGGACCGACGGCCGCGTCGTGCTCACCGACATCCTGACGGGCCGTCTGCTGACCGCCCCCGCCTTCCGGACGGTGGCCCAACTGTCCGTGCCGCTGGGCGCGGTGGCCCCCGTCGAGGGGCGCCCCGGGCACTGGATCGCGGCGGCCGGCACGGGCATCTGCCGCATCGACCCCGCCGGGCGGGTGCGCTGGCTCGCCCGGCCCGAGGACGGCGCGTTCGAGCCCATGCGCATGAACGACGGCGTCGCCGACCCGTACGGCCGCTTCTGGGCGGGCAGTATGGCCTACGCGGCGACCGAGGACGCGGGCTCCCTGTACCGCGTGGACCGCGACGGCAGCGTCACCCGCGTCCTGCGCGGCATCACGGTGCCGAACGGGCCCGCCTTCACCGCCGACGGCCGCACGATGTACCTCGCCGACAGCGCCCGCGGTGTCGTCCGGCGCTACCCGGTCGACGTGGCCGGCGGTGAACTCGGCGCGCCCGAGACCTTCGTGACCCCGGACTCCGGCAGCCCGGACGGCATGACCGTCGACGCCGAGGGCGCCCTGTGGACCGCGGTGTGGGGCACCGGCCAGGTCCGCCGCCACCTCCCCGACGGCACGCTCGACCGCGTCGTGGAACTCCCCGCCGCCCAGCCCGCCGGACTGTGCCTCGGCGGCCCGGACGGCCGCACCCTCCACGTCACCAGCGCCACCATCGGCCTCGACGCCCCGGGCCCGCTCGACGGCGCCGTCTTCGCCGTCCGCGTCGACGTCCCCGGCACCCCCGCCGCGCCCTACCGCCCCACCGGCCCCGAACCGGAGGACGGCCCGTGACCACCGACGCGCTCAAGCTCGGCCCGGGCCCCGTGGTCTGCGTCGGGGAGACCATGGCCGCGCTCGTACCGGACCCCCTCGGGCCGCTGGAGAACGCCGACCGGCTCGGCGTCGCGGTCGCCGGCGCCGAGTCCAACGTCGCCCTCTACCTCGCCGACCACGGCGTGCCCGCGCGCTGGGTGTCGGCCGTCGGCGACGACCCGTTCGGCCGCCGCGTCCTCGCGCGGATCGCCGCGGGCGGCGTCGACGTCGGCGGCGTGCGCGTCGACCCGGACCGCCCCACCGGGCTGCTGTTCAAGGACCCGGGCGAGCACGGCACCCGCGTCCACTACCGCCGGCGCGACTCGGCGGCGTCGGCCCTCACCGAGGACCTGCTCGACGACCCGGCCCTGCACGGCGCCGCGCTGCTCCACCTCAGCGGCATCACGCCCGCCCTGTCCGGCAGTTGCCGCGCCCTCGTCGAGCGCGTGCTGCGCCCCGGACGTCCGTGCCCCGTCAGCTTCGACGTGAACCACCGCCCCGCCCTGTGGAGCGACCGCGCCGCCGCCGCGGAGGTGCTGCGCCCCCTCGCCGACCGCGCCGACATCGTGCTCGTCGGCCTGGACGAGGCCCAGGCGCTGTGGGGGGACGCCGTCACCGACGCGCCCTCGGTCCGCGCGCTGCTGCCCGGGCCGCGGATCCTCGTGGTCAAGGACGGCGCCCGGGCCGCGACCGCCTTCGTCGGCGCCGACGCCCGCACGGTTCCCGCGCTGACCGTCCGCGTGGCCGAACCCGTCGGCGCGGGCGACGCGTTCGCCGCCGGCTTCCTCGCGGGCCTGCACCGCGGCCTCCCCGTCGAGCGCGCGCTCCGGCTCGGTCACCTGACCGCCGCCTCGGCCCTGCGCGTCCCCGCCGACCACGGCCCGCTGCCGGCCCCCGACGTCCTCACCGCGCTGCTGACCGCCGACGAGACCACCTGGCGCCGGACGTCCGTGGGCTTCGAGGACACCTCCGCGCCGCGGATGCCGGAGCCGGGCGATCTCCGTACCGTGGACAGCCACTCGACCGCATGACGGGTGTCCCCGCACCTCGCGGCAACCCGCCGCTCACGTGACGTGCGGGTCCACGGGCGGCCATGGGTAGCCGAGTTGCCCGGCATCGTGCGACCCGCCCCAGACCTCCGCAGTGGTACGGGGATCGCCCGCGATCAGACGCGCCTCCAGGTGCTCGGCCTGGACGGCCGGGTCCTCCGCGGAGATCGGGAGAGTCGTCCCGAACTGGAGCCAGGGCCGGGCCGCCCCGGTCCGAATGCGGGGATGCATCAGGACGACGTGGATCCGGTCGGGTTCCGCGCGCGAGTCCCAGACGCCTTCCAACTCGCAGTCCCACCGGACCAGCCAGTCCCCTCGTCCCCTCAGCCTCGCCTCGAGCAGCCGTGCGACCGCTCCGGCCGGCTCCTCCCAACCGCGGTCCTCTCCGGCCCGTCGGACCTCCGCCGCGTACTGACCGGCGGCGAAACGGAGTTCCGGAAGGCCGGCGTCCTGATGGGCAGGGTCGCGCCAGTCCGACCAAACCACCTGCTCCCCTTCGGACCTGACAGTCACGTAGAGAGCGCCACAGCACCCCTCCTCGCCGCACCCGGCCCGGGCGAGCCGAACCTCATGGGGCGTCGCAGAGGCACGCAGCGACCCGTCCGGCCCCAACAGGTACCGGGGGCTCACCCCCACGCCACGGGGGAACACGTCGTCCAGCAGATCCCGGCCGCTGACGATCGCGCGGACCTCCGCAACGCCCTGACCGGGCGGCGGGCAGACGATACGGAGACTGAGACGTTCTGGTTCCGTGGTCATCGGCCGATGATCGCGGAGCCGACTGGAGCTGTCACATGAATTTGCCCTGGTACGACGCCGCGTGACGCGCCGCGGGTCCGAGGAGTCAGGAAACCCGACCCGGGGGGTCAGTTCTCGCCGAGAGCCCGCTTGAGTTCGGCCTTGTTCATGTGCGAGCGGCCGTCGACGCCGCGTCGGCGCGCCTCCGCGTACAACTGGTCGTACGTGGGGCCCTGCGCGCCGTGGCCCGAGCGCAGGCCGCCGCGGCGGCCCGAGGACATGTCGTCCAGGGAACTGCGGCTCGCCGTCCTCGACTCGCCCGCGCGGGCGCGTTCCTTGTTGACGGTGCGGGCGGCGATCTCCTCCGCGCGCTTCTCGCTCACGCCGCGCTGCTCGGCGCTCTCCTTGATGTGCTCGTACTGCCGCTCCCGCTTGGGGCTGGAACCCGCCGGCATGACCGTCACCTCACCTTTCGTCTCGTATTCGCGCTCAGGGCCGCGAGCCGACACCCGTCGCGACCTCGTGGAGCCGCCCCACGGCCCCGCTCGGCGCCAGCACGGCGGTGGACGCCCCGCTGCCCTCGCGCAGGCCCTCCAGGAACTCCTCGACCGCGTGAGTCGCGCTGTGCTGGGGACGCCAGCCGAGTTCCCGCCGGGCCCGGCCGGTGTCGAGCAGCGGCAGCCGCAGCACCGCGTCGAAGAGCCCGGGGGAGGACGGCACGAGGTGCAGCCGCCAGGCGCCCGCCAGGGCGGCACGCACCGCGGCGCGCGGCATCCGCACGACCTGGGCGCCGAAGATCGAGGCCAGTTCCGCCGCGTCGAGCGGCGGCTCCGCGGCCAGGTTGAAGGGGCCGCGCACCGGCCGCAGGACGGCCCTGCGGTAGGCATCGGCGTCGTCGTCGGTGTGCAGCGCCTGGAAGCGCAGGCCCCGCATGTCGGGCACGACCGGCACGAGTCGCGGCCGGACCAGCCGTCCCGGCAGGAACGGCCCGGCGAACAGGCGCCGTTGCTGCGCGGCGGACTCCTTCTTGAAGAGGAAGCCGGGCCGCATGCGCACCACCCGTACCTGCGGATGGTCCGCCTCGTACCCGTCGAGGTACCGCTCGATGTACGCCTTCTCGCGGCAGTACGCGGCACCCGGCCAGCCGTGTGTGGGCCATGACTCGTCGACCGGGTGGTCCTTGGGACCGGGGGAGTACGCGGCCACGGACGAGGCGTGCACCAGCGCCGGGACGCCGGCCGCCGCGACGGCGTCGAAGACCCGGATGCCGCCGAGGACGTTGGTGCGCCAGGTGACCGCCGGATCATGGCTGGGCTGGAGCAGCCACGCGAGGTGGACGACGGCGTCGGCGCCGTGGAAGAGGTTCGTCAGCCGGGTGCCGTCGTCCGTGATGTCGGCGCCGACCCACGTGGTCCTCGGCGGCCGCCAGTCCGCGGGTACCCGGCGGGCGATCCCGGTGATCCGGGCGACCGCGGGGTCCTCGCCGAGCGCCCGCACCAGGCTGGTGCCGACATTGCCCGTCGCCCCCACGACCACGACGTGCAGCCCGTCGCGGGGCCCGTGTGCTGGAGTGCTGGTCACGGTGCTCGCCTCCTCGACGCTCCTTGACGCTCCGCGTTCCCGTTTCGCGTTCTTGGGGCGGCTACCCGTGCCCGCCGGATTCAGACGGCCGGGCCGGCGGCCGCGGCGGCCGCCATGCGGCGCACCGCCTCCGTGATCACCTCCGGGCAGGTCGCCAGGTTCAGCCGTACGTGGCCGGTGCCGCCCGTGCCGAAGTCGGGGCCGGGGCTGAAAGCCACCCGGCCCTTGTCCAGGAACACCTCCGACGGGTTCTCGCCGAGGCCCAGCGCGCGGCAGTCCAGCCAGGCCAGATACGTCCCCGGGGCGGGCCGGTAGCCGACGGACGGCAGCCGTTCGGCCAGCAGGGAGCCGAGCAGCCGGCGGTTGCGGTCCAGGTCCGCCAGGACGGCGTCCAGCCAGTCGCCGCCCTCCCGCAGCGCCGCGGTGTGCGCGATGACGCCCAGGTGGCTCGGGCCGTGCCCGACCTCCTCCGGCATGCGGGCCAGGTCCTCGGCCGCGGCGGGCCCGGCGAGGGCGAGCGCTGCCTTGAGCCCGGCCAGGTTCCACGCCTTGGACGCCGACATGAGCGACAGCCCGCTCTCCGCGCCCGGCACGCTCAGGTACGGCACGAAGACCGCGTCCGGAGCCACCACGGGGGCGTGGATCTCGTCGGCCACCACCCGCACCCCGTACGCGCCCGCCAGCGCCGCCACCGCCTCCAGTTCCGCGGCGGTGTGCACCGTGCCCGTCGGGTTGTGCGGGCTGCACAGCAGGTACGCGGCCCGCCCGCCGTCCGCGGCGCACCGTGCGAAGGCCTGCTCCAGGGCGTCGAGGTCCAGCCGCAGGTCCGGCCCGAGCGGTGCCTCCACCACGCGCCGGTCCATGTGCGTCACGAACTGGTAGAACGGCGGGTACACCGGGCAGTTGACGATCACCGGGTCACCGGGCGAGGTCACCAGTTTCAGCATCTCGACGACGCCGAGCATTACGTCGGGGACGATCGCCGCGCGCTCGCGCACGACACCGTCCCAGCCCCAGCGGTCGCGGGCGAAGGCCGCCAGCGCGTCGGCGTACCCGGTGCCCGCGGGGTAGCCGGTGTCGCCGATCGCGATAGCCTCGGTGAGCGCCCGCGCCACCGGCTCCGCGAGCGGGACGTCCATCTCGGCCACCCACAGAGGCAGCACGTCGGCGGGATAGGACCGCCATTTCATGCTCGTACGGCGCCGGAGCTGGTCGAGCGTGAGCCGGTGGAGGGGGCCGGGAGCGGACGCGGGTGCGGCTGACGGCGTGGTCATGACACCAACATAGGGCGGAACCGCGTCCGTGCCGCCCCTCGTGACGCTCATGTGCGGCCGTAGCGGACGCTGTGCTCCGCGAACTCCAGCGCCATGTCGCTGGTGACCGTGGGGCGGGTGGAACGGATGGTGCGCAGGTAGTCGTCCGTGGTGGCCTGCGCCTTGCTCCCCGTGTCCAGTGTCCGTTCGAACGTGGTCTGCGCGACGGCGCGCGCGGCCTGCTTGATGTCCGCGGGCGTGAAGCCCTCGCTGGCGTCGGCGAGCGCCGTGGTGTCCGCGTCGGCACCCGCCTTCGCGAGATAGCTCCCCCACAGCGCGCGACGCGCCTCGTGGTCGGGCGGGCCCACCGGCAGCACGTAGTCGAACCGGCCGTGCCGCAGGAACGCCGGATCGAGGGCGGCGACGGTGTTGGTCGCGCAGATCAGCAGCCGGCCGTCGCGGTCGCGGAACCGCACGATGGACTTGAGGAGTTCGTTGACCACGCCCACGGAGGCGGGGTCGGCGAGATTGCGGCGGCCGGCGACCTCCTCCACCTCGTCGATGAAGACCAGCACATGGTCGAGCTGCGCGATCTCGTCGAAGCGCCGGCCGAGCCCGGGGGCGATGCCGCCCTCCAGGGCCAGCCGGGACGGGAACAGCTCCACGAAGGGCCAGCCCAGCCGGCTCGCCACCGCCTGGGCGAAGGTGCTCTTGCCCGTGCCCGGCGGCCCGAACAGCACGACGGCCTGCGGCGGTTCGACCCCGTGCTCGTCGGCGAGCTCGGCATGGGCCAGCGGAAGCACGATCCGGCGCTCGATCAGGGACTTCTCCCGTCCCATCCCGGCGAGCTTCTCCCACAGCCCGGCGGGCGGTACGAGCGCGCCGAGCGAGGCCAGCAGCGCCGGGTCCTGGGCCGTCACCGCCTGGGTCTTCTCGAAGTACGTCAGGCCCTGCCGCCGGGTGAAACCGGAGTTGCACAGCGCGGCGGTACCCGTCTCCTCCTCGGGCAGCACGGCGGCCAGCGTCCGCGCCCCGGCCGCCTGGAGCCGGTGCTCCACCGCGGACAGCAGCGCGGTGCCCAGGCCCAGGTTCCGCCACGACGGATGGAGGCTGATCCGCAGTACCCACGCACGGTCCCCGTCGACCCGGCCGATCGCCGCCCCGATGAGGTGGCCGTCGGCGATCGCCACCACGCTGGGGTGCTGCGCCTGAAGGGCGGCGACCGCCTCGGAGAGACGGAAGACGGCGGGCTGGTCGGTGGTGCCGCTCTCGGCGTCCAGGCGCACCACGGCCTCGAGATCGTCCGGGGTGAAATCACGTACGTGCCACACGGCCATGGCCAGCCTCCACGCGCGACGTCCTGCCGTCCCCCCATCATCGGCCGCGCGGCACGCGGGCGCCCCTCCGGGCCCCGTCCGCACGGCGATGTTGCCGAACCGGCAAGGAATCTTGTCCGGCGGCGCCGGCCGGGAGCATCGTCGGACCGAGGCGGCGCCCGTGACGGCGCCGCGCCGCGCACGTGTGAAGGGACCCGATCCACCGATGACCGACGACATCGCCTCGCAGGAGGACTACTGGGACGACCGCTACGCCTCGACCGAGCGCGTGTGGAGCGGCAATCCCAATGACGTCCTGGTCCGCGAGACCTCCGACCTGACGCCGGGCACCGCCCTCGACCTGGGCTGCGGCGAGGGCGGCGACGTGATCTGGCTGGCCCGGCGCGGCTGGCGCGTCACCGCCGTGGACATCTCCGGTGTCGCGCTGCGGCGCGCGGCGGGGCACGCGGCCGACGCGGGGGTCGGCGAGCTGGTCACCTGGGAGCGCCACGACCTCGGCGAGTCCTTCCCCGAGGGTTCCTTCGACCTGGTCGCCGCCCACTTCCTGCACACCGTCGGCTACATGCCCCGCGAGCGCATCCTGCGTTCCGCCGCGGCCGCCGTCGCCGCCGGGGGCGTCCTGCTCGTCACCGGACACGGCGGTTTCCCCGCCTGGGAGCACAATCACCACCCGGAGGTGCACTTCCCCACCCCCGACGAGGTCCTTCGGGATCTCGAACTGGCCGAGGGCGAATGGGAAGTGCTGCTGTGCGAGGAGCACGACCGCGTGCAGAACGACCCGGAGGGACGTCCCACGACGCGCCGGGACAACGTGGTCAAGGTGCGGCGCCTGCCCGTGGCCGGCTGACGGCCCGGGGCGGCCGGTCACGCCCCGGCGGACCGGCCGCCGGCGGCGAGCAGGGACAGGTCGTCGGCGTCGAGGACGATCGAGGCGGCCGCCATGTTCTCCTCCAGGTGGGCGAGGGAGGCCGTGCCGGGGATCTGGACGATCGAGGGGGAGCGGGCCGGCCCCCAGGCCACGGCGATCTGGAACGGGGTCGCACCGTGCCGTTCGGCCACCTTGGCGAGGGCGTCGCCGTCGAGCGGGGAGTGGCCGCCGCCGAGGGCGAAGAACGGCATGTAGGCGATGTCCACGGTCGCGCAGAAGTCCACCAAATCGCCGTCGCGCTGGTCCAGGACGCCGAACTGGTTCTGCACCGCCGCGACCGGCGCGACGGTCCGTGCCTCGTCCAGCTGAGCACGCGTCACATTGCTGACGCCCAGGTGCCGTACGAGCCCTTCCTCCCGCAAGTCGGCCAGCACGGCGAAGCGTTCGGCGAGCGAGTCGGCCCGGTCCGTGCCGAGGCGGCCGACCCGCAGGTAGACCAGGTCCAGGACGTCGACGCCGAGTTCCCTCAGGTTCTCCTCGACCAGGCCGCGCAACTGCCCGGGTTCCGCCTCCCCGGCCATCAGCCCGTTCGCGTCGCGCAGCGGGCCCACCTTGGTGGCGATGGTGACACCGGCCGGGTACGGGTGGAGGGCTTCGCGCAGGATCTCGTTGGCCCGGTTGCCGCCGGAGAAGTAGAAGGCCGCGGTGTCGATGTGGAGTGCGCCGAGTTCGACGGCCCGGCGCGCGACGGCCACCGACACCGCCCGGTCGGCGGCGGGTCCGTTCCACCGGCCGGGCAGCTGCATCGCGCCGAAGCCCAGGCGCGGGACGGTGGTCGTCCCGTCGAGGGCGAGGGTCGAGGTGGGGGAGGGCGGTTCCATCGGTGCACTGGTCATGGGGGAAGCATGACTCACGGCGCGATGTCGAGGCGCTCGATCAGGCCGTCCCGGAGCGCGAAGCGGTAGCGCAGGTCGACCACGCCGCCCGGGAAGTCGCCCTCCAGGTGGTGGGTCACGACGTAGTGCCCGGCGTCGGCGCGCTCGGCGGCGGTCAGTTCGGTCGTGTAGGTGTACTCGCTCGCCGCCTGGTCGAGCCACTGCTCGATCGCGGTGCGGCCCTCGTAGGTCCTGCCGTCGTCGGTCACGGTGGCGTCGGGGGTGAAGGCGCCGATCGCCGTCGCGGTGTCGCGGGCCACGTGGGCCCGCAGGTAGCGCGTGACGGTGCCGGGCAGGTCGGCGGGGGTGATGGACTGAGCGGTCATGGTGCCGTTCCTCGGGGTGCGGTGCGCAAGCGGCTGCTAAATCGGAAGCAAGTGGCTTCGACATTAGCAGCAACTCGGTGGCCGTGGTCAACCGCGGATCGGCGGGCGGCGGCCGACGGGCTCGGCTCAGGGGGTCGGGATACCGGCCGGACGGGCGGGGCGCCCGAAGCGGACGGGGACGCCGGCGGAGTACAGGACGCTGACCGGCGGCCCCGCGGTGGTGGTCGCGGGCAGCCCCGCGGCGGCGACGAGGTTCTCCTCGCAGACCAGGAGCTCGGCGCGGTGCAGCGGCCAGCGCGGATGGGTGTTGGGCAGGTACAGGGGCCGCTCGAAGAACGTGTTGTGCAGACCCCAGCGCGCCGTGAGGAAGTGCTCCAGCTCGCTCGGCTCGGCTACGGGCTCGCCCACCCGCACGGTGATCCGCGCGTACGCCCCGCCCGCCCCGGGCCCGCGCCGCCGGCTGGTGTAGCTGAGGGTGTCGCCGTCGCGGCAGATGTCCATGCGCGCCCACTGGTACGGCAGCCGGAACGCGGCCCGCGCCACCGCGACCGGGATCAGCCGGGACGCGTCGAGCGAACGGAAGACCACCCCGCGCCGGCCGTGCTCGTCCACCGAGTACAGGCGGACATTGGTCTCCGGGAAAGTGCCCAGGTACGGGACGCCGGGGAGCCGGAACCAGCCGACACGGTGCATCCGGAAGGCCACCAGCCCGACGTAGGTGACCCCGCCGAGGGTGTCCGGCACGGTGCCGGCCGGCAGGAGGGGTGCCACGTCGGCGGGATCGGCGGCCCAGTGCAGGAACGCCAGGTCGAGCCACGACTGCGTCAGCAGCGGATTCGCCGTGGCGCCGGGCGGGTCGGCCGTTATCGGTTCCGGGGCGAGCACACAGCCAGCATCGCAGAGCCGGGCAGGGCCCGGCGGGAACCTGTCAGACCTCGACCGGTGGGGCACCTGCCGCCTGGAGGCGGGCCTGGACGCGGGCGGGGTAGTGGGAGGTGAAGACGGCGGGCCCGGCCAGGCCGGCCACATGGGCGGCGATGCCGGCCCAGCCCGGGGCGCCGGTCAGGTGGCAGACCGTCAGCGCGGCGCAGATGAAGGTGAAGCCGGCCCCCCAGGCCGTCGTGACGACGTTGTTGACCGCGATGAAGCCGGGCAGTTCCCAGTACTCGCGCGGGGTCTGGCGGCGTGCGATGCCCAGGGTGAAGGGGTGGCGGACGGCGAGGCTGCCCCAGGCGGTCAGTGCGAGCCAGGCGAAGGAGAGCGCGTCGTCGTACGTCTTCAGCGACGAGTCGGGGGAGGAGAAGGCGACCGTTCCGACGACGGCGAAGAACAGGATGCTGCTGAGCTCCAGGATCATCGCGTCGGGCGCGACGCCCCGGCGGCGGTCCTGCGCGAACAGCGCCAGGCCTGTGACGAGACCCGCCACGGCGCCCCAGCGCCAGTCGAAGGAGGAGATGACGCCGGACGCGATCCACGGGATGAAGCCGCGCAGGTAACCCACGGTAGGTCTCCAGGTTCACGGAGTGCGCCGCCCCTCGGCGGCGCGACATGTCATGATTGACATGTCGAAGCTAGAGGAGTCGTGTCCGACCTGTCAATGTTGGAATGTGCGGCGAAGGTGTCCCGTCACGAGCGGGGCGGGCCGGCTCAGCCCAGGACGCGCAGGGCCCGCTCCACCGCCGCCGCCATGTCCGTACGCGCGGGCGCGAGATAGCGGCGCGGATCCACGGTGGCGCCGTCCGCCGCGAGGAAACCGCGGATCGCCCCGGTGAAGGCGATGTTGAGTGCGGTACCGATGTTGATCTTGGCCATCCCGCCCGCGACGGCACGCCGCAGCTCGTCCTCGGGCACACCGGTCGAGCCGTGCAGCACGAGCGGGACGGCGACCGCCGCACGCAGGAGCGCGATCAGGTCGTGGTCGAGCCGCGCGGTCCGGGTGGTCATCGCGTGGGAGCTGCCGACGGCCACGGCGAGCGCGTCGACCCCGGTCGCCGCCACGTAGGCGCGGGCGCCGTCGGGGTGGGTGCGGGCACCGGGGGCGTGGACGCCGTCCTTGCCCCCGATCTCGCCGAGTTCGGCCTCCAGCCACAGGCCCGCGCCGTGCGCCCACTGCGCGGCGGCGCGGGTGGCGGCCACGTTCTGCTCGTGCGGCAGCGCCGAGGCGTCGTACATGACCGAGCCGAAACCGCAGTCGGCGGCCTGCCGCAGCAGCGCGTCGTCGGTGACGTGGTCCAGGTGCAGGGCGACGGGCACGCGCGCGGACTCGGCCACCGCCGCGGTCGCCCTCGCTATCGGCGCGAGCGCGCCGCCGTGGAAGCGCACAGCGTTCTCGCTGATCTGGCAGATGACCGGACGCCCCGCCGCCTCCGCCCCGGCGACGATCGCCTCCGCGTGCTCCAGGGTGATGACGTTGAAGGCTCCCGCGGCGCGGCCCTCGGCGCGGGCGGAGCGGACGAGTGCGGCGGTCCCGATCAGCGGCATGGGCTCGTTGTTCCTCTCGACGGGGCGATGGCCTGTGGTTTCATGGCCGCCAGGTCCGGCGACAAGGGGCGAGACGATGGCGGCACCGCAGGCCCGATGGAGCGCGCTGCTGGAGATGCTGACCCGCGACGGACGCATCGAGGTGGAGGCCGCGGCCGCCGAACTCGCCGTCTCCGCCGCCACGATCCGGCGCGACCTGGACGAGCTGGCACGCCAGAACATGGTCACGCGCACCCATGGCGGCGCCACGATCAACGCCATCGCCTACGACCTGCCGCTGCGCTACAAGTCCGCCCGCCGCGCCGCCGAGAAGGAGCGCATCGCACGCGCCGCCGCGGCCCTGGTGAGGCCCGGCGCCGTCGTGGGCCTGAACGGCGGCACCACGACGACGGCGGTCGCCCGCGCGCTGGCCGAACGGGGCGACCTGGCGGCGGACGCGGGCGAGCCGACGCTGACCGTGGTCACCAACGCGCTGAACATCGCGGCCGAGTTGGCCGTGCGCCGGCATGTGAAGCTCGTCGTCACCGGCGGGGTGGCCCGCCCGGCCTCGTACGAGCTGATCGGCCCCCTCGCCGCCGACCTGCTCGCGCAGATCACGCTCGACGTGGTCTTCCTCGGCGTCGACGCCCTGGACGTCGCGCACGGCGCCACCGCCCGCCACGAGGGCGAGGCGGGCGTCAACCGCGAGCTGGCCCGGCGCGCCGAGCGCGTGGTGGTCGTCGCGGACGCCTCGAAGCTCGGCCGGCGGGCGTTCGCACGGATCTGCCCGGTCGAGGACGTGCACGTCCTGGTGACGGACGGGGACGCTCCCGACGCGCTCACCGAGCCCTTCGCGGCGGCCGGTGTGGAGATCGTCCGCGCCTGAGCGCGTGCCGCGTCGGCCGTCGTCCACGCGGAGCGTCACCACCTTCCGCCGTGCGCGTTTATGCGCGAACATTGCAAGAGTCGAGCAGTTTCGCTCATCATGCTGGATCGGGCGGGCAGCATGTCAAGACCGGCGCAACCACCACCCGTACTGGCCTCAACTGCACGAGCGGCAGCGGTTCACAGCGAGCGGACGGAGTCCCATGAGCCAGACCGAGATCGAGATCGCGACCCAACCCGACTGCTGGCGCCGGGCCGTCGCCCTGGCCGCCGACGCGAACGCCCCCTGGCGCGCCGCGATGCCGGGCCCCGGCGAGCGCGTGGCGGTGGTCGGATGCGGCACCTCCTGGTTCATGGCCCACGCCTACGCCGAACTGCGCGAGTCCGCGGGCCTGGGCGAGACGGACGCCTTCGCCGCCTCCGAGATGCCCGCCGGACGCGCCTACGACCGGGTGCTCGCCCTGACCCGTTCCGGCACCACGACCGAAGTGCTCGACGTGCTCCACCGCCTGCGCGGCGTGACGCCCACCGTCGCCGTCACCGCCGACCCGGCCACCCCCGTCATGGAACTCGCCGACGCGGCCGTGGTCCTGAACTTCGCCGACGAGGCGTCGGTGGTGCAGACGCGCTTCGCCACCACCGAACTCGTGCTCCTGCGGGCACTGCTCGGGGAGGACCTGGGCGGGCTGGCCGCGCAGGGCGAGTCGGCGCTCGCCGACCCGCTGCCGGACGAACTGCTGGGGGCGGAGCAGTTCACGTTCCTCGGCAGGGGGTGGGCGTACGGAGTGGCCCAGGAGGCCGCCCTCAAGATGCGCGAGGCGGCGGGCGCCTGGACCGAGGCGTACCCCGTCATGGAGTACCGCCACGGCCCGATCAGCATCACCGGACCCGGCCGCGTCGCCTGGTGGTTCGGCGACCCGGCCGACCTGCCGCCGGGCCTGCCGCAGGAGATCGCCGCGACCGGCGGCCGCCTCGTCGCGGCCGGCCGCGACCCGCTCGCCGACCTCGTCGTCGTCCAGCGCCTCGCGGCCGCCCTGGGAGC
Organism: Streptomyces sp. NPDC046977; assembly: GCF_040644455.1. Taxonomy (NCBI): domain Bacteria; kingdom Bacillati; phylum Actinomycetota; class Actinomycetes; order Kitasatosporales; family Streptomycetaceae; genus Streptomyces; species Streptomyces sp. NPDC046977. The sequence goes on along the minus strand of NZ_JBEYWO010000017.1, from coordinate 27,574 downwards.
CGCCCGAGGCCTCGACCCGGACTCCCCGCGCCACCTCACCCGTTCCGTGATCCTCACGTGACGGCCCTTCGGGCCGCGCGGTCCGGCGCCGGCCCGGTGCGCCGTCCGTGGATCGCGAGGCCCGGACGCCGGTAGCGCGGCGCGCCTTCGTCGGAGGGCCTGCGGCACGTGACGCCGGTGCCGGCGCCGCAGTGCGGCGTGTGCCGGAGCGGTGCCGATGCCGCGCCGGCGGCGGGCGTGCGGGAAGAGTTCGGCGGTTGCCCACCGGCCGGCCGGCGGCCCTCCGCTGCGCGCGGCGGTCGCCGCCTCGTGCTCGGCTCCCAGGGCCTCGGCGGTGGCCGCCTGTGCTGTGAGCGTGGCCTTTGTGCCGGCGTTCAGGGCGTTGCCTGCACCGTGACGCCCGCCGTGCCTCCAACTCGCGTTCGGTCGTCGCCGCCTCCGCAACCGCGCTGAACGTGTTGGCGATCAGGGCGTCGCCCGTGTCCGCCACGCCCCCTCGACGGCGGCCCGGGGGCGGCGAGGTCCGCGAACGCGGTGGGAGTCGGCGCCTGCCGCACCCTCAACTCGCGTTCGGCCCAAGGGGCCCCGGCTGCTTCGGTCGGCAACGCGGTCGTTGTGACGGCGCGTTCAGGGCGTCGCCCGTGTCCGTGACGGTCCGGCGACGGGGAGTCGGCGCCTGCGGTACCTTCAGCTCGCGTTCGGCTGTGGCCGCTTCCCCCCGGGAACGTGGCCCTCGCAACGGCGTTGAACGTGTTGGCACTACGGGCGTCGCCCGCGTCCGGCACGGCCCGCCGACGGCGGCGCGAGGGCTGCAGGGTCCGCGCCACGCGTCGGCGCATGCCGTACCTCCAACTTGCGTTCGGCCGCCGCCTCGTGCCGGGCGCTCAGGGCGTCGCCCGCCTCCGTGAGGACACCGAGGTCAAAAATCCTTGACATGGGGTCAAGGGTGTTTGACACTCGTCGGTGTCAGGTTTTCTTTACATGGGGGGCTGTGATGGCCGTAGAGGAAAAACGCGCCTGGATCATGGTCGTGGTCACCATCGCGTCGTACGCCGCGTATCTGACCGTCGTCCTCGGCCGGGCGGGAGGCGCGTCGCCGGCCGGCGCGCCCTACGTGGCCGCGCTGGTGTGGTCGGTGGGCGCCGCGATCGCGGCGTCGGTCCTGCTGCACATAGCGGTGTCGGTGACGTCCGCCCGGGAAGGGCGCGTCAAGGACCAGCGCGATCGGGAGATCCACCGCTTCGGGGAGTACGTCGGCCACTCGTTCGTCGTCGCCGGCGCGGTGGCCGGACTTGTGCTGGCGATGGCCGGGTCGGACCGGTTCTGGATCGCCAACGCGATATACCTCGCCTTCGTCCTGTCGGCGGTCGTGGGATCGGCGGCGAAGATCGTCTCCTACCGGCTGGGCTTCCACCCGTGGTGAGGCCGACCAGGGTCACCAACGAGATCCGGGCCCTGCGCTTCGCCAAGGGCGAGATGACCCAGGCCGAACTTGCCCGGCGCATCGGCGTGACCCGGCAGACCGTCATCGCCATCGAGCAGGGCCGCTACTCGCCGTCCCTGGAGATGGCCTTCCAGATCGCCCACGTCTTCGGCGTGCCGCTCGACGCCGTGTTCCAGTACCCCGAGTCCGCCCCCGAGCAGCCCGAGGAGCCCCGGTGAAGGCCGTTGTCCAGGACACTTACGGACCCCCGTCCGTCCTTCGGGTCGAGGAGACCGACCGGCCCGTCCCCGGTCCGGGTGAGGTGCTCGTACGCGTCCATGCCGCCGGCGTCGACCAGGGCGTCTGGCACCTCATGGCCGGCATGCCCTACCTCCTGCGCGGCCTCGGCTTCGGGCTGCGGGCGCCCCGCAACCGGGTGCGCGGCACGGACCTCGCGGGTCGGGTCGAGGCCGTCGGCGCCGGGGTGACGCGCTTCGCCCCGGGCGACGAGGTGTACGGCAGCGGGGCCGGCACGTTCGCCGAGTACGCCCGCGCCGAGGCGGCGCACCTCGCGCCCAAGCCGCGCCGCCTCGGCTTCGAGGAGGCGGCGGCCGTCCCCGTCTCCGCGTGCACGGCGCTCCAGGCCCTGCGCGACACCGGGCGCCTGCGGGCCGGACAGCACGTCCTCGTGATCGGCGCGTCCGGCGGCGTCGGCTCGTATGCCGTGCAACTGGCCAAGGCGCTCGGCGCCGCGCATGTCACCGGTGTGTGCGGTACGGCGAAGACCGCGTTCGTCCGCTCCCTCGGCGCCGACGAGGTGGTCGACCACACCCGGGACGACCCCACTGACGGGACCCGCCGGTACGACCTCGTCCTCGACATCGCGGGCAACCGGCGGCTCTCCCGGCTGCGCCGCGCCCTCACCCCGGAGGGCACCCTCGTCATCGTCGGCGGTGAGCACGGCGGCCGCTGGACGGGGGGCATCGGCAGGCAACTGCGTGGGCTGCTGCTGTCGTCCGTGGTCCGGCACCGGATACGCACCCTGGTGGCGACGCAGCCGGCAGCCGATCTCGAGGGCCTTGCGGAGTTTGTCGACGCGGGTGCGGTCACTCCTGCTGTCGACCACGTGTATCCGTCTCTGGCGGACGTCCCCGAGGCGGTCCGCCGGCTGCGTGCGGGGGAGGTGCGGGGCAAGCTCGTGCTGCGGGTGTGAGGGCGCGCCCGGCGGGCGCGGGGGCGGGCCGTAGGGTGGAAACGCTCGTCAGGGCAGGAAGGGAAGCGGCTCCGTGGCCGTTGCACCCAGTGGCCCGCACCACCCCACGGATCGGAGACCCGCCCCGCCATGTCGACCAGCGTCCACCCCGCCCATCCGTCCGACCCCGGCACGGAACCGCTCGCCACCGGTGCGCCGCACCCCCTGGACAACCCCGCGTGGGCCTCGCTGACCGGCGCGCACGCGCGGTTCGCCGAGCGGCACGGCCGGGCCGCCCGCTACCCCGGCGACATGTCGCCGTTCGCCGCCGTCGAGGACCAGGCCGACCCGGCGGCCTGGGCGGATCTGGCCGCGCTGCTCGGCCCGGGCGGGACCGCGCTCGTGACGGGCTCGCCGGTGGTGCCCGAGGACTGGCAGATCCTGGACGGCGGCGAGGCGGTGCAACTCGTCGGCACCGACCTGGCGGTCGCGCACGATCCGCACGCCGTACGGCTGGGCAGCGGCGACGTCCCCGAGGTCATGGACCTCATCGACCGCACGAAGCCCGGCCCCTTCATGCCGCGCACCATCGAGTTCGGCACTTACCTCGGGCTGCGGGAGAACGGGCGCCTGATCGCCATGGCCGGCGAGCGCATGCGCCCGGCGGGCGGTACGGAGATCAGCGCCGTCTGCACCGACCCGGACCACCGCGGGCGCGGCCTGGCGAGCCGGCTGATCCGCGCGGTCGGCGCGGTCATCGCGGACCGCGGGGAGCTGCCCTTCCTGCACGCGGCGGGCAACAACGCCAATGCCATCAGGCTGTACGAGTCCATGGGCTTCACGCTCCGCCGCCGCCCGCTCTTCCTCCTGGTCAGGGCGCCGGGCGACGCCAGCGCGTGACGCCGGCCGGGGCCGCGCCGCTCAAGCCCGCTCCAGCAGCGCCCGCAGCGTCAGCCGACGCGGCGACCCCTGCGGGAGGGCGTTGATCGCGGCCTGCAGCATCTCGGCGTCGACGTGGTTCTCCGGGCGCTCCAGCCAGGCGAGCAGCAGCCGCGCGTCGCCCCGGTGCCGCAGCGCGCGGCGCATCTCGCAGTCGAGTTCGTCGCGCGCCTCGGCGACCGCGGGCGCGGCCGACCCCGGCAGCAGCGGCCCCGGGTAGCCGGCGAGCGCCTCGCGGTACGCCCCGCGGGCCAGCAGCGTGTGCACCTGCGCGGCGTCGGTGGAGGTGGGCAGCAGCAGCCGGTAGGGGCGCGAGCCGAGCACGTGCGGGCCCAGCAGGCGCCGCAGCCGCGACATCTCGGCGCGCACGGTGACGCGGGCCGCCTCGTGCTCGTGCAGCCGTACGGCGAGCGCGTCCGCGCCGAGCCCGCGCGGGTGCAGGGCGAGGACGAACACGATCTCGGAGTGGCGGGGGCTCAACTCGGTGCTGCCGTACGGCGAGACGAACCGCGCGCGGTCGCGCGACAGCACCTCCAGCCGGCACGCCGGTGCGGGGGCGGACGATCCCGGAACCGCCCCCGGGATCGCTCCGCGCAGCCGCAGCACCCGCAACTCCGCCTCCGCAGCCGCGACCGTCGCCCGCACCAGCGCGAGCGCGTGCGGGGCCGCGATGTGGTCGCCGCCGGTCAGGTCGAGCACGCCGATGACCCGGCCGGTGTCGGGGTCCCGCACCGGCGCCGCCGAGCAGCTCCAGGGATGCACCGGGCGCACGAAGTGCTCTCCCGCGTAGATCTGCAAGGGGCGGCCGAGCGCGAGTGCCGTGCCGGGCGCGTTCGTACCGGCGGCCTCCTCGGCCCACACGGCACCCTCGACGAAGCCGATCCGCTCCGCGCGTGCCGCCAGGCCCGGCGCCCCCTCGACCCACAGCAGGCGGCCGTGCTCGTCGCCGACGGCCACCAGTTCGTTGCTCTCCTGCGCCGACTCGACCAGCAGCCGGCGGACCACGGGCAGCACGGCCGCCAGCGGGTGGCTCTCGCGGTAGGCCCGCAGCTCCGGCCCCGCGAGGGCGGGGACGCTGGGCCCCGCGACCTCCGGGTCGACCCCGCGGCTGCGCGAGCGCTGCCACGAGTCCCGCACCACGTCGCGCACGGGCCGCGGCGCTCTCCCGGTGCTGAGGAACTCCTCGTGGGCACGCGCCACGTCCCGGCGCAGCAACTGCGGGTCGGTCCCGGGTGGCCAGGCCGTGTACGAGGCCGCGTACGAGGCAGTCATGAGCGCCCCTGGGTCGGGGGTGGGCCGGCGCCCGGCGGCACCGGCCGGCTGCTGCCGAGTGTAGTTCCGCAGGTACGCCGTGTCGCAACCCTCCTGCAACCTTCCGCGTTCTACGGTCCCCCCACCGCCGTCCGCAACGGAGCGGGCGGCCCATCCATGGGAGGCCGCCCCATGACCCGCTACGCCAACCCCGGTGCCGAGGGCTCCGTCGTCAGCTTCCAGCCCCGCTACGACCACTGGATCGGCGGCGAGTACGTCCCACCCGCGCGCGGGCAGTACTTCGAGAACCCGACGCCCGTCACCGGACAGCCCTTCACCGAGATCGCCCGCGGCACCGCCGAGGACGTCGAGCGGGCCCTGGACGCCGCGCACGCGGCGGCACCGGCGTGGGGCCGCACCTCGGCCGGCGACCGCGCGAACATCCTCAACCGGATCGCCGACCGCATGGAGCAGCACCTGGAGGAACTGGCCGTCGCCGAGAGCTGGGAGAACGGCAAGCCGGTCCGCGAGACGCTGGCCGCCGACATCCCGCTGGCCATCGACCACTTCCGCTACTTCGCGGGCGCCGTCCGGGCCCAGGAGGGCAGCCTCGCCGAACTCGACGACGACACCGTCGCGTACCACTTCCACGAGCCGCTGGGCGTCGTCGCCCAGATCATCCCGTGGAACTTCCCCATCCTGATGGCGACCTGGAAGCTCGCCCCGGCCCTGGCCGCCGGCAACGCCGTCGTCATCAAGCCCGCCGAGCAGACGCCGGCCTCCATCCACGTGTGGATGAGCCTGATCGCCGACCTCCTGCCGCCCGGTGTCGTCAACATCGTCAACGGCTTCGGCGTCGAGGCCGGCAAGCCGCTCGCGTCGAGCCCGCGCGTCGCCAAGGTCGCCTTCACCGGCGAGACCACCACCGGCCGCCTGATCATGCAGTACGCGTCGCAGAACCTGAAGCCCGTGACGCTCGAACTCGGCGGCAAGAGCCCCAACATCTTCTTCGAGGACATCTCGTCCGCCGAGGACGACTTCTACGACAAGGCGCTCGAGGGCTTCACGATGTTCGCCCTCAACCAGGGCGAGGTCTGCACCTGCCCGTCCCGCGCCCTGATCCAGCGCGGCCACTACAGCGCCTTCCTGGAGGCGGGCATCACCCGCACCGAGAAGATCGTCCAGGGCCACCCGCTGGACACCGCCACCATGATCGGCGCGCAGGCGTCCAACGACCAGCTGGAGAAGATCCTCTCCTACTTCGACATCGGCCAGCAGGAGGGCGCCAAGGTCCTCACCGGTGGCGAGCGCGCCCAGCTCGGCGGGGAACTGGCGGGCGGCTACTACGTCCAGCCCACTATCCTCGAAGGCGACAACCGCATGCGGGTCTTCCAGGAGGAGATCTTCGGCCCGGTCGTCGCCGTCACGTCGTTCAACGACTTCGACGACGCCGTCTCCATCGCCAACGACACCCTCTACGGCCTCGGCGCCGGCGTCTGGACCCGCGACGGCAACACCGCCTACCGCGCGGGCCGCGCGATCCAGGCCGGCCGGGTGTGGACCAACTGCTACCACGCCTACCCGGCGCACGCCGCCTTCGGCGGCTACAAGCAGTCCGGCATCGGGCGCGAGAACCACAAGATGATGCTGGACCACTACCAGCAGACCAAGAACCTCCTGGTCAGCTACTCGCCGAAGAAGCTCGGCTTCTTCTAAGCCGCAAATCGGTTGTCTGGAGGGAGCTCCTCCCTCCAGACAACCCAGATTCGCAGCTGCTTAAAGACTCTTCGGCGGGAGCCGCTTAATCAGTGCGGTCCCCGGACCAGTGGGACTCCAGCCTCGAATGTTCGTGAAGGCCCGTCGGTTCTGGCGATTTTGGCGGGCCGTTTCGGTGTTAGGGCTGATTGTGGGCAAGTGGTGGTCGCGTCGGGTTCCACGGCACGGTTGTGATGCTGTTCGCAGGGGGAAGCTGCTGGCCCGTCTGGAACTCACTCCCAGAGGGAGTGTACATTCACTACACCGCGATTCGGACCATGCGCCGCAACGTGGACTCGTTCATAAGCTCAGTCCGTGGGATCGCTAGGGTACGGAATTTTCAACTCGTGCTCCTCCAAGCTGCGCAGAATCGCCGTGTCGTTTGCTATCTGATTGAGCAGGAAAAGTTCCCGTGTTCGACAGTCCGGGCACAGGCTGACGATCGCCAATGGCCATAGATCCATCGGCTTACCTGGTGGAGTTCCATCGACATATAGCCTGTCGGGCCGCAGTGGATGGTCGATCGGGCGGCTAAAAGGCTCCCAGTTTGGGTGGCTCCCTCGTAGCCTCAGGCCAACGACGTGGAATGAGGAGTCATCTAGGTATTCGCAACGCTCTACCCAAAACCAGTCGGTGCTAGACAGCCAGTTAACCGAGCTGATAGCCGAGAGTACAGGCGGTTCAAGGTTTTCGACATCCTCGTCTAGTTCGTGACTCCTGCGTACCCCGTGAGCATGGTGGGAGATGTTGCGGAGGTCCTTAATGTCCTTGAGGGATAATTGGGTGATGTTATTTTCGTGGACCGCCACGAGTTCCGGTAGCTGCGGACTTGGGACGTGATCCAGAAATCTCTGAATGAGTGTGGTCCAAGTGCCGAAGGTGGCTCCTTGGCGGAACATTTTCCGTAGGGCGCTGTTGAAGCTCCCGTGATACGCAATGAGTTCACGCAGTGCAAGGATGCCTAGGATGCGAGCCGTTCCTTCGCCGAGTTTAAGCAATCCGTCCTTCCGCTCGGCTGGGTACGTGCTCACGCGGTAACGTCGCGCAAGGGCGGCTACGTGAAATGGATAGCTCGCCTCCGCACGCCACACGGGGTCGTCGAAAGGGCGGACCAATTGTCCCGCAAGGCGTGCTTCGCGGGCGACAAACCTGATAGCTTGGCGAATCTCGGCTACGCGTGTCTCAGGCCCTGTGAAGACGTTTGGCAGGATACCCTCCGTCGCCATTCGTAGTGTGTGGCGCCCTTCCTGCACCTCTGCCAGCAGTTCTTCGATATCGATGGAGGTGACCAACTCCACCGGTACAGGTGTGTCGAGCAGGTCACGGGCCTGCGGAAAAGCAGTGTTGCCCTTCCGGGAGTTGAGCCATTCGCAAAGCCCACGGCCGCTTCCCTTGGTGGGGTGCAGCACGAAGAGCCGAGTGACCGCGTCGCCGAAACCTGCCGGCAAAATACGCCAGTTACCCGAGCGCCCTACCAAGTCGCCGCCGGTGCACGGTGTCAGTTCGGAGTCATCCAGTTCCGCATCAGGCAGTTCCAAGGCTGAGTCGACAGTGTGCAGATGGGACGCTGTGAGGTGCTTTGGCGGGATTGGCTCTGCCTCGCCTCGCTGCGGGCGCCGTAGCTTGACACGCTCCGCCTCCAGGTGAGCGAAATCCCGCAGCGCCCTAAATTCCCCGTCAAGCTCCGCGACGTAGAACAGCGAGGGGCGGATCGCGCACCCGAGTCTAGTCTTCGCAGGGTCGAGCCAGGAGTCCGGAGCGTGGGGTAGCACCTCTGTCCGGAAGTATTCATGTGGGTCGTCCCGCAGCGGCAGGACGACCAGGTCACGCAACTCCAAATCAGGCTCAGTCACGCCTCGGCGCTGTTGTGCTTCTCCTTGGTCATCACGCACCCCGATCGCGTTTCGGACACTCTTTTCGAAGACGGCACCCCGTGGCCAGGTGAGTCCGACGGCGGCAGCCGCGCGCCACAGCGCCGAGAAGGCATCGGATCTCGTGGCCCAAGTAGTTCCGACGAGCTCACGCAGCGCTTTGAGTAGCTCTTCGGGGTGCTCCCCTCGCTGGATCGCCCGCAGGGAGGAAAGCTGGAGCAAAGCGTCGGTGGTGAGTTCGAAGCGAAGTCGTAACGGGCGTTCGATGACAATCTGCCGGTACAGTAGATCCTCGTTCAGCACGACGCTCACCTGGTCGCGGGGGGATGCACCGACCGGAGCCGACAGCGCCTCTTCGTAGAGTCTGACAATTGCATCGAGTTGATCTGGACCGAGATACTTCCGCTTGCTTCCTATTGACTGCCGTGTTTTTTGCCAGTTGTCCTGTGCCTTGACTAAAGCTACCCGGCCTTGATGTGCTGGCTCCTTGCGATTGCTCAGGATCCACAGGTACGTGCTGATGCCGGTGTTGTAGAAGAGTTGGTCAGGTAGGGCGACGATACCTTCGAGCCAATCATTCTCAATGATCCATCGCCGGATGTCACTCTCGCCCCCCAAGCCAGTGGCTCCGCTCTGCATGGGAGAGCCGCTGAAGAGAACGACAACGCGGCTTCCACCTTGACCGGAGGCGTCCACCGGGTTCATTTTTGCCAGCATGTGCTGCAGGAAGAGCAACGATCCGTCGCTGACGCGTGGCAGCCCCGCGTTGTAACGCCCACCCCGCGAATGCTCGGTACGGACCTGATCCTCGGCGTTTCTCCAACTAAGCCCGAACGGAGGGTGCGCCAACAGGTAATCAAAACGCTCGTTGCGGAAGAAGTCCTCCCGTAGAACATTTCCGAACCGGATCTGTGCCGGGTCGCGCCCACTCATCAGCATGTTCGAGCCGGCGACTGCCCAGGTTTCGGGGTTAATCTCCTGGCCGTGCAAGTACACATGCGCCTCGGCGTTGATGGACTCGATCCGCTCGGCCACCTCATCGAGTAGGCCGCCGGTTCCGCATGCCGGGTCGTGGACCGTGCGGAGTGTTCCGGGCAGGGCGAGTGCGTGCTGATCGGGCCGCACCAATAGCGTGGACATCAGTCGGCTTACATCGCGTGGGGTAACGTGCTCGTCTGCGCCGGTTGCGCCTGCCTGTTCAGCAGAACGCCGTGCAAGGTCCTCGAAGACGGATTTCATGTCGCGGGCAGAGAGGGAAGGGCCCAGATCCAGTGAGAGAAACCGGCTGACGACCCTGTGTAACAGTCCAGCGTGAGCCAGTCGTTCGATGGTGCGGTCGAAATCGAAGCGCCTGAACACGTCCCTGACATTCTCGGAATAGTTGTGCACGTGGTCACGCAGGAACCAATATGTCTCGCTCGGATCGGCGATGGTAGCGTCCAAGGCATAGGGACCGGTGTTGAAGAACGGGTACCCGGAGGCGCGACGGAGCACTTCATTTCGCAATGTGTCGGAATATTCGCCCTTGCTCGCCAAATTCGCCGAGGCGTTCATCACCTCCTGGCGAGTGGTGGCGAGCAGGCAATCGAGGCGCTGCAGCACTGCGAACGGCAAGACAACGCTGCCATACTCGGACGCCTTGAAGTCCCCGCGAAGAAGATCCGTGAGCGACCAGATTTGTCTGGACAACTGCGCCCGCGTATCACTCATGGTGTCCCCTCCAACTACGCGGCCCTCCCCATGCAAGGCCGACCGTCACACAGTCCAGTGGATCTTACGCAGAGGGCATCACCGCGACGGCTCATTCCTGCATTAGCGGACCAAAGTGCTGTTCCCTCGGTAGACCCTGGTGGCGCTTGGGTGTCGCCCTGACGCCTCGTATCGGCCGCCCTAGCGGCACTTGGGGCAAAGCAGCCAGGTCTGACGCATCACCGGGGGCTTCTCGTCTCACACAGGTCGCGCCGACTGTGTCGGCTCTCCCGGCCGGCAAGGTCCTGACCTGCGGTTGACTTCCCTAACCTAGATCAACTGGATCACACGAGAGGCATGTCGCAGCCGATACCCAGGTGGGGGCCGTCCGCCCGGAGCTGAGCGGCTATGGCCAATCCAACAGCGCCACAGTCTCACGGTTTGTGTTGTCAAGTTCCTGACCGACCAAGAAGCGGGTGCGGAGGCCCCTGATCCGGTCCGCCGGTCGGGCGCCTCTTGGTGGCCGCCGCGGAGCTGACGTCCGGCAGTCTGCTGCACAGACGGCCGCCACGCTCCCGTTACCCGGACGCGTGAGGCTGAAGGGATGGAACGACGCGATGTGTTGAAGCTTTCCGCGCTCGCGGGCGCCACCAGCGTGCTGACGCCGGCCCCCGTGAGCTTCGCGGCCGCATCCGACTCCGCATCGGCGGGCGGTCACTCCCACGGCTCCGGCGGCGTCCCCCCGGAGGGGACCGTGCAGAGCCGGGTCGTCACGGGCCACCTGCCGACGGGCGCCGCCGACTTCGTCTACCTGCCCGTGGAAGTGCCGCGCGGCGTCCGGCAGATCGCGGTGTCGTACAGCTGCGACCGGCCCACCGTGCCGCCGGGGACGCAGGGCAACGCCTGCGACATCGGCATCTTCGACCAGCACGGCACGGACGTCGGCGGGCGCGGCTTCCGCGGCTGGTCGGGCGGCGCGCGCACGGAGTTCGCGATCAGCGCGGAGACGGCGACCCCCGGCTACCTGGCCGGACCGGTCGGGGCGGGCACCTGGCACGTCGTCCTCGGGCCGTACACGGTGGCGCCGCAGGGCCTGGACTACTCCGTCACCGTCACCCTCACCTACGGCGCCCCGGCCGCCCCGCAGGTCCCGAACTACCCGCCGGACCACGCGCCCGGCCGCGGCCGCGCCTGGTACCGGGGCGACTGCCACCTGCACACCGTCCACTCCGACGGCAAGCGCACCGTGGAGCAGCTTTCCGCGCTCGCCCGCGCCGCCGGGCTGGACTTCATCAACTCCAGCGACCACAACACCACGTCGGCGCACGCCTACCTGGGCGAGGTGTCCGGCGACGACCTGCTGGTCCTCACGGGCGAGGAGGTCACCACCCGCAACGGCCACTACCTGGCGATCGGCCTGGACGCCGGCGAGTGGATCGACTGGCGCTACCGCGCCCGTGACGACGCCTTCGGCCGCTTCACCCGGCAGATCCGGCGGGCCGGCGGCATCGTGGTCCCGGCCCACCCCTACGCGCCGAGCCTGGCCAGCCAGTGGAAGTTCGGCTACGACGACGTCGACGCCATCGAGGTGTGGAACGGCCCCTGGACCCTCGACGACGAGCTGACGCTCCTCACCTGGGACAACCTGCTGACCGGTGCCGCGCGCCGCGGCGACGGCCACTGGATTCCGGCGATGGGCAACTCCGACGCGCACCGCGACCCCGACGTCGTCGGCCTGCCGCAGACCGTGGTGCTCGCCGACGGCCTCAACCGCCGCGCCGTGCAGGCCGGTCTGCGGGCAGGGACCTCCTGGATCGCCGAGAGCGCCGCCGTCCAGGTCTCGTTCTCCGCGAGCGGGCCGCGCGGCGAGCACGCGGGCATCGGCGAGCGGCTGCCGGTGGCGCGCGACGCGTCGGTGACCGTCCGCCTGGAGGCGAGCGGGGTGCCGGCCGGTTCCGTGGTGCGGCTGATGACCGACGAGGGCCAGATGCTGGGCGCGCTGCTGCCCGCGTCCGGTGTCCTGGAGTGGACGACCACCGCGTCGATCGCCTCCTACGTCCGCGCCGAGGTACGGCGCCCGGCCCCCGACGGGGGCGCCTCGGGCCTGCCGGGACCGGCCCTGGCGATCACCAACCCGATCTGGCTGGGCCGGAAGTAGCCGGCGTACGCCCGGCCGGGGCCGGGCCGGTCCCCTTCCCGGAGCACCCGCGCCGCGCCGCCGCGTCCGCCAGGATGGCACCCATGACTGCCATTCCCGAGGGGTCCTCGCTCTCCCTGTGGTCGAAGCGCTCCGTCCTGTCCGTCGGCTCCGTGGACTCCGTCCTCTCGATCGGCTCCGTGGGCTCCGTACTCTCCGTGGGCTCGGTCGGCAGCGCGCTGTCCGCGGCCTCCATCGGCTCCAGCATCTCGCTGCTGTCCGCCGGTTCGTGGCTCAGCGTCGGCTCCCTGCTGTCCGCCCAGTCCCGCTGGTCCGTCCTGTCCTGGCGCTCCTCCCGCACGATCCTCACCGCGGCCACGGCCGCCGCGGTCACCGGCGCCGCACTCGTCCTCCTCGACGGCGCCCGCCCCGCCCGGAAGACCCACTGACGTGCCGGTTCCGGTCCACCGGATCACCGCCGCGGACCCGACCGGGCGGCGGTGTCAGGTGGGTGCCCTCGTGGCGGCGGGGCGGCCCCCGTCGGCCTGCACGTCGACCGGGAGCGGGAACGCGTCCTGCTGTCGGTCGAGGCCACTGGAGCCGGATCCTTGGCTGCCGTTCCACGCCAGGACCGGCGCCGGCGACATCGTCGTCAGGACCGTGTGTCGCGCGGCACGTCGAGGCGCTGGTGCCAGCCGCGGAGGCGTTCGTCGCCGATGTCGGTCTCCGGCGACGCCGTCTCACCCTGCCGCCGTCGCCGCACCCCGTTCCGCCTGACGCAGCGCCAGCGCCCGGTGGCGGGCCGGCGGCTGGCCGGTGACGCGTTTGAAGGCGTTGCTGAAGGCGCTCTCCGAGGCGTAGCCCCACTCGGCGGCGACGGAGGCGACGGTGCGGTCGCCGCCGCGGAGAGCGGCGGCCGCGCGCTGGATGCGCCAGCGCATCAGGTAGTCCAGGGGCGGCCGGCCGACGAGCGACCTGAAGCGCAGGGCGAAGGCGGAGCGCGACATGCCGACGGCGGAGGCGAGTTCGCCCACCGTCCAGGGGTGGGCGGGCTGCCGGTGCATGTGGCCGAGCGCGGCGCCGACCTGGGGGTCGCTCAGGCCGCCGAGCCAGCCGGTGCCGGACTCGCCCGCCTCGGCGGCCAGTTCGAGGTACGCGCGCAGTGCCTGGAGGAAGAGGATCTGCGTGAGGCTGGCCGCCATGACGGCCGAGCCCGGGCGTTCGGCCGCGGTCTCGTCGGCGAGCAGCCGCAGCGTGGGCCGCAGTACGAGTGCCTGCGGGCTGTCGGCGGCGATGCGCGCGGTCGGCGGCAGGCTGCTGAGCAGCAGTCCGGCGGTGACGTCGTCGAACTCGATGCTGCCGCCGACGAGGACCGTGCGGTCCGGCGCCTCGGGATCGCCGTACCGCACCGTCATGGAGTTGCCGCCCGCCCGGGCCCTGGCGGCGGCGTAGACGGCGTGCCCGTCGACCGGCTCCGGCATCGGGTCGCTGCCCACCTGGTAGGGCCGGTTGCCCGTGAGCAGGTAGCAGTCGCCCGCCTCCAGCCGCAGCGGATCGGTGCCGTCCGGGGTGAGCACGCAGGTGCCCGCGAGGACCGCACCGACCTTGACGTACGGATACGCGCGGAAGCGCAGCGCCCAGCGCCCGCCCGCCTCCATCCGGGAGGGCGCGGCGGCGCGCAGGTGCAGCAGGTTCAGGACGTCGGACAGCGGATCCATGGTCACTCCGGACGATCACGCAACTTCGAAGGACTTTCTCTCATGGATTGTCCGCCGTCACCGTCCTAGCGTGCACATACGGAGGCGCCGCGGGCCTCCGGCAGACGTTCCGCACGCACCACAAGAGGCAGTGATACAGCAATGCAGTACGAGCAGCTGGGCAGCACCGGAGTCTTCGTGTCCCGCATCGCCCTCGGCGCGATGACCTTCGGCGGAGCGGGCACCCCGCCCTACGACTCGGTCGGCGGACTGGACCTCCGGCAGACCGACGAGATCGTGGGCCTCGCCCTCGACAGCGGCATCAACCTGATCGACACGGCGAACGTCTACGCCGCGGGCGAGTCCGAGGAACTGCTCGGCGAGGTGCTCGGCAAGCGCCGCCGCGACGTGGTCCTCGCCACGAAGATGACCGCCCGTATCGGTCCCGGCCCCAACGAGGTCGGCCAGTCGCGGCTGCACATCATGCAGGCGCTGGAGGACAGCCTGCGCCGCCTGCGCACCGACCACATCGACCTGTACCAGATCCACAACTTCGACCCGGTCACGCCCGTGGAGGAGACCCTCGGCGCCCTCGACGACGCCGTGCGCCAGGGCAAGATCCGCTACATCGGCGCCTCCAACCTCGCCGCCTGGCACATGATGAAGGCCCTCGGCGCCTCCGACCGGCTCGGCCTGGCCCGCTACTGCTCGCTCCAGTCGTACTACTCGCTGGCCGGGCGCGACATCGAGCGCGAGATCCTGCCGCTGGTCCGCGACCAGAAGCTGGGCATGCTCGTCTGGAGCCCGCTCGCCGGCGGCATGCTCACCGGCAAGTTCGACCGCAGCGGCCAGAGCGACGCGGGCGCCCGCCGCACCACGATCGACTTCCCGCCCGTCGACCGCGAGCGCGTGTACGACGTCGTCGACGTCCTGCGCGTGGTGGCCGCCCGCCATGAAGTCTCCGTCGCGAGTGTCGCCCTGGCCTGGGTCCTGGGCCGGCCCGGCGTCACGAGCGCGATCGTCGGCGCCCGCCGCCCCGAGCAGTTCACCGACAACCTGTCCGCCCTCGACCTGGAGCTCTCCGCGCAGGACCTGGAGGAGCTGGACGCCGCCAGCCGTCTTCCGGTGGAGTACCCGGGCTGGATCCACGGGTTCTCGGACCGGCTCCCCAACAGGGCGTGACGCTCCGCGAACTCAGCGGAACCGCTGGCACACGGGCGCCCTGTACGGTACGACTGCACGAGTGAACTGTACGAACTGTGGCGCGTCCGTACTCCAGGGCCCAAAGGGGCGCTGGTCCTGCAACAACTGCGGCGCATCCGGCTGAGGAGTAAGGACAGGTCGGCATGGACTGTGAGCGCTGCCTCGAACCCGTCATCGAAGGCCCCGAAGGCGGTTACGTCTGCGGCCTGTGCCTGTTCACCGTGGAGCCCCCCGGGTACAACAAGCGCCGCGAGGAAGGGCTGAAGGCGGCGGCCGCGGAGCGTCGGCGCCGCACCCTGGAACGGCGTGCCCGCAAGGAGCACAGCGCCGGCCGCAGCTGAACCGCGGGGGCGGGGAACTCCCCGCCCCCGCGCGGGCCGTTCAGGACGCCGCCGGAGCCGGCACGGCCGGCCGGCGCACCAGGAAGACGTCCACCGGGTCCTCGGTGTCGAGGGTGAAACCGTGCCGCTCGTACAACCGCCGGGCCGGGCTGCCCTGGAGCACGTTCAGCCGCACAGGGGTGCCCTCGCGGTCGCACTCCTCCAGCACCGCGCGCAGCACCGCCGTGCCGATGCCGACGCCCTGGAGGTGCGGGGCGAGGTAGAAGTGCTCCAGCCAGTGGGCGCCGGCGGACGGCCGCAGCGCCACGCATCCGGCGAAGGCGCCGCCCACCTCGATCACCCGGGTGTGCGCCGGGGTGAAGCCGTCGCGCAGCCGCTGCCGCACCCGCTGCCCGTCGTACCGCCCGAGCCGTTCCAGATCCGCCCGCAGCACCACGGCCCGCAACTCGGCGACCGCCTCGACGTCCGCTGCCGCAGCGGGTCGCATCTCCCATTCCGCCATGATCGGCAGACTACCGATCCGGGTTCTCCCCGCCGCCGGGCAGGCGGGTCGCGATGCCGTCGATGAGGAAGGTCAGGCTCAAGGCGAACTGCTCGTCCAGGCCGGGGCCTTCGGGCGCCGCCATCCACTGGGCGAGCAGGGGGTGCCGGCCGCCCTCCGCCGCGAGCTCGCGGGCGGCGGTGACCGCTTCGGCGAGCTGCGCCGGGGTGTGCAGCCCGTGGCGGTGGCGCATGGCCAGCTCCTCGGCCTCCTGCTGGGCGCTGCCCAGGATGTGCCGGTCGAGGAGGGCCGCGTAGGTCATCGCCTCACCGACGTTCGCGCCCCGGCCGACGAGGACCCGCAGCAGGAATTCGGTGCGGCGCATGGTGTGCGGGCCGAGTGGGGGCCGGGTGGGGGCGAGCCGCGCGTACCAGAGGTGCCGCTTGACCATGGCCCAGCTGCCGGTGGCGACCGTGCGCAGGTCGGCGCGCCAGTCGTCGCCGGGCGCGTCGGGCAGCGGGATCTCGGCGGTCACGGCGTCGAGCATGAGGTCGATCAAGCCGTCCTTGCTGAGGACGTGCCGGTAGAGCGCCATCGGGGTGTACGGCCCGAGGCGCCCGGCGACCGCGGCCATGGTCAGCGCCTGCGCGCCGCCCTCGTCGGCGACCTCGACGGCGGCCCGGACGATGTCGTCGCGGTCGAGCGGGCTCTGACGCCGGCGCGGGGCGGGCCGGGTCCAGATCAACGGCGCCGGTGCGCCGTGCGGGGTCTCCTTCACGATGCGAGTTTATCGTGTCAGGTAGAGTTTATGTCATATATGTAAGCAGCCACGGCGCCCGCACCAGGAGGTCTTCATGAACAGCACCGCAACCGCCGGCCCGCCCGGCATCCGCCTCGGCATCGCCCGGGGCATCGGCTACGGCCTGTTCGGCGCGCCCGACGGCTTCGTGCCGCAGGCGCGCGGACTCGGCGCCGGCCTCGTCCGCGTCTACGTCCACTGGGGCCGGGTCGAGCCCGAACCGGACCGCGAGGACTGGACGGTCGTGGACGCGATCCTCGCCCAGCTGGACCCCGCGGCCGAGGTGTGGATCACGGTGTGCTCCAGCTCTCCGTGGGCCACCCGCCGGCCCACCGGATTCCTGCCCTCCTCGCCCGCCCATGACATACGGCGGTACGAAGCCTTCGTCTCCCGCCTGGTGAGCCGCTGCCGGGGGCGCGTGGCGTACTGGCAGTGCGACAACGAGCCCAGCAACACCGGCCTGCTGTGGGCGGGGACGGCGCCGGAGTACGTCGCCCAGCTCACCGCCTTCGCCCGCGCCGTGCGCGGCGCGGACCCCGGCGCCCACGTGGTGCTCGGCGGCTGCGGGTACGACGTGTGGTCGAGCCCCGAGGACGGCCCGGCCCGGCTCTTCTTCGACCACCTTGTCGAGCACGGCCGCGACGCCTTCGACTTCTTCTCCGTCCACCTGTATGGCGACCCGCACGACATCCCCGCCCAGATCGGGCTGGCGCGCGCGATGATGCGCCGGCACGGCTACGAACGGCCTGTGGTGGCGGGGGAGTACAACGGGCCCACTCTCTTCGAACTCCCTGCCGCACAGGCGGAGTTCGAGCGGGCGATGACGGTGGCCTTCGCCGGCCGGGCCGCGCCGGCCGACCCCGCGGACACCCCGGACCGCCGCACCATGCGCGACCTCTACGCACGCGCGGACGAACTGCCCGCGGAACTGCGGATGCTCATGGAGGACTGCCCGCCCGGGCTCGCCGCGCGTCGAGACCGGATCAACTGCCGCCAGATCGTCACGCGCAACATCCTCGCCCTCGCCTCCGGCGTGACCCGTACGGTCTGCTGGAACCTGGCCCCCGAGATCCCCGGGTACCGCGACCGCCTCAACGTGATGGGATTCCTCTTCGGCAAGCTGGCCCTGATGGACTACGACGGCACCGCCCTCACCCGGCGGCACCCCTCCGGCGAGGCCTTCGCCCGCCTGGCCGCCCACCTCGACGGCGCCACGGCCGTGCGCCCCTTCGACACCGGCGCGGACACCGGTCCGTACGCCTTCGAGATCACCCGTGACGGCAGGGCGCCGCTGTACGTCCTGTGGTCCGCGGGCGATCTCCTCACGGGCGAAGACCTGCCCGCCGTGCCCCTCGACCTGCCGTGGCCGCACGCCGCGCCGGAGGCGGTGGACGCCTTCGGTGCCCCGGTGGCGGTCGAGGGCGGCGAGGGCACCGTCCGCGTCCCGGTCTCGGTCACGCCGCTCTTCCTGACCCCCGCCGGCCAGGAGTGATACCCGCGGGGCATCACAGACGCCGCGACAGGTCTTGGACCGCCCCGGCGGCCCGCGGCAAGACTCGACGGCATCGCATCCCGCCAGGAGCCGGCGGGACGACCAGAGAGGTGAGCGGCATGAAGGTCTTCGTCACCGGAGGGTCCGGGTACATCGGACAGGCGACGATCAAGGCGCTGGTGCGCAGGGACGTCCAGGTCAGTGCCCTGGTGCGCAGCGAGGAGTCGGCGGCGGTGGTGAACGGGCTCGGGGCGGCCGCCGTCCGCGGCACGCTGACCGACACTGCCCTGCTCACCGGGGCGGCCCGGGCCGCCGACGGGGTCGTCCACCTGGGCCAGCACGCCGGCCCGGACACCGCGGACGTCGACCGGGCGGCCGCCGAGGCGCTGCAGGACGGGGCCGGCCCCCGCCCGTACGTGCACACCGGCGGGATCTGGGTGTACGGCGACACCGACGGCGTCGTCGACGAGGACGCGCCCCTCGACCCGCCGCGGCTCACCGCCTGGCGGCTGGAGAACGAGAAGCGGGTCCTGGCCCGCGCCGCCACCGGCGAGCGTCCCGTGGTCGTGATGCCGGGCGTGGTGCTCGGCCGCTCGGCCGGTCTGGTCGAGACGTTCTACGCCGGGGCGGGGCGTGCCGACGGTGCCGTGCCGTGCATCGGGGACGGCGCCAACCACTGGTCCGTCGTGCACGTCGACGACATCGCCGAGCTGTACGCGCTTGCCCTGGGCGCCCCGGCGGGCTCGGTCTACGCGGGCACCATCGACGTGTTCCCGACCGCCGCGGAGATCAGCGAGGCGGTCAGCCGGGCGACCGGCCGGCCCGGCGAGGTCCGCAGGCTCTCGCTCGCCGAGGCCGAGGAGCGGATGGGCCCGATCGCCCAGGCCTTCGCCCTCGACCAGCGGATCAGCGGCGCCCGCGCCCGCCGCGAGCTGGGCTGGGCCCCGGCCCGCCTGGACCCGCTGGCCGCCCTCGCGAACGGCTCCTGAACCGCGTCGTCCGTTCGCCGGAACGCGCATAGGCTCGGTCGGGAGGAGTCCGGCCGCGAGGAGGTGCCCATGGACCTCGATCTGCGCAAGCTGCGGTATTTCGTCGCGGTGGCCGAGGAACTGCACTTCGGGCGGGCCGCGGAGCGGCTGCACATCGCGCAGCCGGTGCTGTCGCGGCAGATCCGGTCGCTGGAGCACGAGCTCAGGGCGCAGCTGTTCTCCCGCGACCGGCGCAGCACCGCACTGACGCCGGCGGGGGAGCAGCTCCTCGCCGACGCCGGGCCCCTGCTGGCGGCGGCGCAGGCGGCGCAGCGCCGGGTGGCCCGCGCGGCGCACGGCGGCCCCGGGACGTTCACGGTCGGATTCATGCCGGGCCTGATCGTCACCGGCGCGGTCCGGGAGTTCTCCGGGCGCCACCAGGGGCTGTCGGTCGAGGTGGTCAGGACCGGCTGGAACGACCAGGCCGAGGCCGTCCGGGACGGCCGGGTCGACGTCGGGTACGTGAGGATGCCGCTCGACGCCCGCGGCCTCGGCATGTGCGAGCTGATGACCGAACCGCGCGTCGCGGTCCTGCCCGCCGACCACCGCTACGCGGGCAAGCACTCCCTCTCCATCGCCGACCTCGCCGGGGAGCACCTGCTGCAGGATCCCGACGCGGTCCCCGAGTGGCGCGACATCGCGCAGGAACTGCGCACCGCCGGCCCGGCCCCGGTCCCGGCGTTCCGCACGGTCGAGGAGAAGCTGGAGAGCGTGGCGGCCGGGCGCGGGGTGGTCGTGCTGCCGCTGTCCACCGCCTCCTACTACACCCGCCCCGACGTCACCCACGTCGAGCTGTCCGACATCGGCCCGAACCGCGTGTGCCTGGCCTGGGACGGCAGCCGCCACGACGCGCTCGTCCAGGAGTTCGTCTCCGTCGCCCTTGCCCTCGCGCACCGCCACCCCGTCCCGTAGCCCGGTGCGCTCGCCGTGCCCCCGGCCCCCGCGGACCCGGGGGCGCAGGCGTGTGACGGGGATCACGGGCGCCGGCCGCATAGTGGCGCGGGGTCCGGCGTCTTTCAAGAGGTGCAAGAGGCTGTGAAGGGCAGGGGCGGTGCTGATGGGTTCGACGCGGACCGACGAGTTCGATGAGTTCGTGGCAGCCCGCTGGTCCGCTTTGTTCCACCTTGCACGGTTGCTGACCGGCGGTGACCGGCACCGGGCCGAGGACCTGCTCCAGGACGCGCTGGTCAAATTGTGGTTCGCCTGGCCGAGGGTGGGCTCCCAGGCCCCCGAGCCGTATGTGCGCAAGGTGCTGGCCCGGGCGGCGGCGCGCTCCGCGCGGCGCCGGTGGTGGGGGGAGCGGCCGGTGGAGGAGGTGCCGGAACGCGCCGCGGCCGGGGACGTGTCCGCCGCCGTGGCCGAACGGACACGGCTGGAGGCGGCCCTGGCCCAACTGCCGTCACCGCAGCGCGCGGCGGTGGTGCTGCGCTACTACCAGGACCTGCCGGAGGCGCAGGTCGCCGAGGCGCTGGGCTGCCCGCTGGGCACCGCCCGGTCGCACGCCTCACGCGGCATCGCGCGACTGCGGCACCTGCTGGCCGACGTCATCGAGCCGGTGGGGTGAGGGAGATGAGGGAGGAGGGCGAGGGGATGGACCCCATGGACCGCAGTGACGCCGGCGACCGCACGGACCCCGTGACCCCCATGGACTCGATGGGCTCCATGGACGACTTCGAGCGGCGACTCGCGCGGATGATGCACGCCTCCGAGCGGCACACCCCCTTCGAGCCCCGGCACCGGGAACGGCTGCGCGGCGGTGTCGTCGCCCGCCGCCGGGTGCGTACCGCCTGGCAGGCCGGGAGTTCGGCGGTCGCGGTGACCGCCATCGCCTGCGCGCTCGTCCTGCTGCCCGGTTCCTCGTCCGGCCAGGTGGTGCCGGCGGGCCCCGGCGGTGCGCAGACGTCCGGTACGGCGTACCCGAGTTCCACGTCGTCCGACGCGCCGAGCCCCAGCGGCAGCGCGACCTCCAGCCCCACGTTCTCGCCACCGAGCGGCCCGGCCACGGGCGGGACGTCGACCGTGGCCGGCACGGACCTCCCCGTGAGCCCGTCGACCGCCACCGCGTCGGTGGGCGGCGGTGCCACGGGCAGTGCCACCAACAGCGCCACGAACAGTGCCACCGCGGGCGGCACCGCGTCCGGCGGGGCCACCTCCACGACCTCCCCGCCGGTCAGCCCGTACGGGAACGCGACCGGCACGGGATAGCCCCCCGGCGCCCGCCGCCCCCCACGCCACCACCCCACCCCACCGAACGCCCCCCGGTGCCGTCGGCACGCCCATGAGGCGGCCCCGGCACGGCCCGGCATGTCCCGGCACGGCCCGGCACGCCCCGACGCAGAGAGCAGATGCGGACAGACCATGAGAAACGAACCTCCCGGCATCCTGAGGGAACGCCTCCCGCTGCCGGCCCGGCACCAGGAACCGGTCCTGGACGTGGTCGTCCCCGTCCACAACGAGGAAGCGGACCTGGAGCGGTCCCTGCGGCGGCTCCACGCCCATCTGCGCGAGACGTTCCCGTACCCGTTCCGGATCACCGTCGCCGACAACGCCAGCACCGACCGGACCCCGCTGATCGCGGCCCGCCTCGCCGCCGAACTCCCCGAGGCGGGCTGGCTGCACCTGGCCGAGAAGGGGCGGGGCCGGGCGCTGCGTGCCGCGTGGTCCCACTCGACGGCGCCCGTGCTGGCCTACCTGGACGTGGACCTGTCGACCGATCTGGCCGCCCTGCTGCCGCTCGTCGCCCCGCTCATCTCCGGGCACTCCGACATCGCCATCGGCACGCGGCTGGCCCGCGGCTCCCGCGTCGTGCGCGGACCCAAGCGCGAGGTCGTCTCCCGCTGCTACAACGCGATCCTGCGCTCCACCCTCGACGTCCGCTTCAGCGACGCGCAGTGCGGGTTCAAGGCCGTGCGCCGGGACGTCGCCGAACGGCTGCTGCCGATGGTGGAGGACGGCGAATGGTTCTTCGACACCGAGCTGCTGGTGATCGCCGAGCGCGCCGGGCTGCGCATCCACGAAGTGCCCGTCGACTGGGTGGACGACCCCGACAGCCGGGTGCACATCCTGTCCACCGCCCTCGCCGACCTGCGCGGCATCGCGCGCATCGGCCGCGCACTGGCCGCCGGCCGGCTCCCGCTCGCCGCACTGCGCCGCAGCGCCGCCGAGACCGGGCCGCCGGGCGGACTGCCGGCCCAACTGCTGCGCTTCGCGGCCGTCGGCGTTGTCAGCACCGCCGGATACCTGCTGCTGTACGCGGCCCTGCGCCCCGCCGCCGGCCCGCAGGCCGCCAACGCGCTCGCCCTGCTGGTCTGCGCGGTCGCCAACACCGCGGCGAACTGCCGGCTCACCTTCGGCGTGCGCGGCCGCGCGGGCGCCGCCCGCCACCACGTCCGCGGGCTCGTGGCGTTTCTGATCGGGCTGGCGCTCACCAGCGGGGCGCTGGCCGCGCTGCACCACGCGGCACCCGGCGCCGGGCACCGCGTCGAGACCGGCGCGCTGGTGGCCGCCAACCTCGCCGCCACACTCCTGCGCTTCCTGCTGCTGCGGTCCTGGGTCTTCCCGGGCCGGCACGCTCCCCGGACGGAGACCGGTTCCCGATGACCCTCGCGCACGGCACCCTCGACGTGCCCGCCGACGTCTGCCCCCCGGCCGCCGACCCGCGCCCGGAACCCTCCCGCGCCGCCCGCCGGTTCCAGGTCCTCGCGACGTACGGGACGCTGAAGCTCGCCGGCTTCGCGGTCTTCCTGCTGCTGCTGTCGTGGGCGGGCGACTACCGCACCAAGAACCCGCGCTTCGGTGGCGGCGCCCACCCCTGGGACGTCCTCGCCAGCTGGGACGGCTGGTGGTACCAGCAGATCGCCGCCCACGGCTACCACCCCGCCCTGGTCCCCGTGCCCGGGGCCACCGGGCTGATCACCCTCGAAGGCAACTCCGCGGCCTTCTTCCCGCTCTACCCCGCGGTGATGCGGCTGGTCGCCGAGTGCACCGGCCTCGGCCTGTACGGCGCGGGGATGCTCGTCTCCGTCGTCTGCTCGTTCGTCGCCGCACTCGGCGTGTACGCCGTCACCGCGCGCTTCGGCGGGCACCGGGCGGGCCTGGCCGCCGCGGGGCTGTGGGCGGTGTGGCCGGGCTCCGGCATGGAGTGGACGGGATACTCCGAATCGCTCTACGTCGCCCTCGCGGTCTGGGCCTGCCACGCCGTCATGGACCGCCGCTGGATCACGGCGGGACTGCTGACCTTCGCCACCGGCCTCGCCCGGCCCACCGCGACCGCGCTGATCGCCGCCCTCACCGTCGCGGCGCTGCTCGCCGTGGTGCGCGACCGGCGGCGCTCCGGCGTGCTGCGTCCCCTGGCCGCGATCGCCGTCGCGCCGCTGGGGCTCTTCGGCTACCTCGGGTGGGTGGGGTACCGCATGGGCGACTACGGCGGTTACTTCAAGCTCCAGGAAGGCGCGTGGGCGCACACCTTCGACTGGGGGCGCTACACGGTCGACGTGTTCACCTCGGTGCCGGTGGGCCACTTCGACTACCTGTCCGCGTTCCCGTTCGCCGACCTGATCGGCGTCGCCGTGGTCCTGCTGGACATCGCGCTGATCCCGCTGCTGATCCGGCTGCGGCCGCCCGTCGAACTCGTCGTCTACACAGTCCTCACCGTCGTCACGGTGCTCGGCACCCAGCAGATCTTCTGCAACATCTCCCGCTACCTGCTGCCGGCCTTCCCGCTGTTCATCCCGCTCGCCCTCGCCCTCGGCCGGCTCAGGGCCCCGCACCGGGCCGTGCTGCTGGGGATGGCCGCGCTGGCCTCGGGCTCGTACGCGGGGTACGCGCTCTTCGAGCTCGGCGTCCCGTAACCGCGGCGCCGCGCGGCGCGTTGGACCCCGGCACCGGACCCCGTCCCCCACCGGGCCTTTCCTCTGGAGCCGCCATGTCCTCCAACGCCGCCACGCCGCAGCCTCCCGCCGGGGCGGCGCGTCCGCCCAGGGACGAGCGCGGCAGGCGCCGCCTCGCCCTGGCCGGCGGTTCGCTGGGCAATCTCGTCGAGTGGTACGACTGGTTCGTCTACGCGAGCTTCGCGGTCTACTTCGCCGAGTCCTTCTTCCCCGGCGGCAACCCGACCACCCGGCTGATGAACACCGCCGGGGTCTTCGCCGTGGGCTTCCTGATGCGCCCTGTCGGCGGCTGGCTGCTCGGCAGGGCCGCCGACCGGCACGGCCGCAAGAGCGCGCTGACGCTGAGCGTCACGATGATGTCGGTCGCCGCGCTGCTCATCGCGGTCGCGCCGACCCACGCCTCGGCCGGCCCGTTCGGTGCGGTCGTCCTGCTCGTCGCCCGGCTGGTGCAGGGACTGAGCATCGGCGGCGAGTACGCGGCCAGCGCCACCTACTTGACGGAGGCCTCCGCCCGCGACCGGCGCGGGCTGGGCTCCTCCTTCCAGTACGTGTCCATGACCTGCGGCCAGTTGCTGGGGCTCGCGGTGCTGATCGCCCTTCAGCAGGTGCTGACGGAAGTCCAGTTGACGGACTGGGGCTGGCGGATCCCCTTCGTGTTCGGTGCGCTCCTCGCCGTCGTGGTGCTGTGGATCCGGCGCCGGCTGGAGGAGACGGACGCCTTCGCGGAGGAGGCCGCCGCCGAACCCGCCGACGCGCGCGGATCGCTGGCCCTGCTGTGGCAGCACCGGCGCCAGGCGCTGCTGGTCATGGCGCTCACCCTCGGCGGGACGGTCGCCTATTACACGTACACCACCTACCTGACGAAGTACCTCATCGGCAGCGCGGGGATGGCCAGGACCACGGCCACACTGGTGAGTTTCACGGCCCTGACCGTCTTCGCGCTGCTCCAGCCGCTCGCGGGCGCGCTGTCCGACCGCGTCGGGCGACGCCCCCTGCTGATCGGCTTCGCCGTCGGCTGCGCGGTCTGCACCTACCCGGTCATGACCGCGCTCGGTTCGGTGACGTCCTACTGGCCCGCGCTCGGGCTGTCCCTGATCCCCCTCACGGTCGTCACCGGCTACACCTCCATCAACGCCGTGGTGAAGGCCGAGTTGTTCCCGACCCGGGTCCGGGCGCTGGGCGTCGCGCTGCCGTACGCGCTCGCCAACGCGCTCTTCGGCGGGACGGCGGAGTACGTGGCCCTGTGGTTCAAGAACGCGGGCCACGAGAGCACGTTCTTCTGGTACGTGTCCGGCTGCGCGCTGGTCTCGCTCGTCGTCTACGTCCTCATGCCCGACACCCGCGCCGCCGCCCTCAGCCGCGCCGAGGCGTGCGAGGACGGCGTGTCCGTCGGGCGCGGGACGCCCGCGGGGGCACCGTCGGAGCGCGCCGGAGGGCAGTGAGCGACGGTGAGGCGAGTGTCATGGCCATGTAAAATTCATCCCGTCGCTCTACCCGCATAGATCCCGTCACGTCATTCTGATGCGCGGACTCGGTGATCCACGCGACGCACGAGAGGACGACACATGAGGACGTTGACGAAGGCGCTGGCCGCGACGGCCACCGCAGCGGCCTTCACGGTCGTGGCCCAGCCGGCACACGCGGTGGTGCCGCCCGAGCACGCGGTCATCGTGTGCCAGAGCGCCAGTTTCTACGCCAACTACGACAGCTCCTCCGGACCCAGCGGCCTGATCCGCGTCCTGGGCTACGGCAACAAGGTCGGCCACACCCGCGGCGCCCACCCCGTCTACAACGGCTGGGCCGCCACCTTCGACTTCGGCAAGGGCGACTGGGGCTACGTCCGCATCGAGTGCCTCGGCGGCTACGGCTCCTGGTGAGCCGCCCCCCAACGCAGGAAGGAACCACCATGCCCGTACTCCGCACCCACCCGACCATCCGCGCGGCCGCGGTCGCCGTCGCCCTGACCGCGGGCCTGCTGGTGTCCGCGGGTCCCGCCCAGGCGGCCAACGGCACCATCGGCGAGCGCGAGACCGTGTGCGCCCAGGACCTGTACGTGCGCACCGCCCCCGGCGGCGCCTGGATGGGGACCCTCTACAGCGGCCAGACCTTCACCGTGGAGAGCAAGCAGAGCGGCTGGGCCTACGGGTTCGCCTACGGCAACATCAACCGCCACGGCTGGGTCCAGGACGGCTGGTTCTGCTGATCACCGCCTGCCCCGGGCGGCTCACCTTGTCACGGCGGCCGGTCCCGGTCCGCTCTGCGCGGCGCCCGATTCGGCCGGCTCGGGGAGCGGGGCGGTGCCGGGTGTGCCCTCGCCGGTCGGTGTTCTGCCGGTCGGTACCGGTGAGGGGTGCGGGCCGTCGCGGCGTTGCTCGGGGACGCTGCGGGAGTGGGTGGGGCTGGCCGGTGGCACGGGGCGGTTGTCCCGTTGCGCGGCGGTCACGGCGAGCAGCACGCACGCCAGCGCGGCCGCCAGCCCCAGCACGGCCACCGCGGCGGCGCGCATGCGCACCCGCGGGCGGGGCAGCGCGGACGGCGGGACCGCCCGGCGCAGACTGTCCGGGCCGACGGTGCGGGCCTTCGCGTCCAGCGCGGCGCGCAGGCGCTCCTCGGTCGCGGCCCGGTCGGGCCGGTCGACGACAGCTGTCATGACGATGCCTCCAAGTGGCGGGCCAGGGCGTCCAGCGCCCGGCTCGCGGTGGACTTCACCGTGCCGCGGGACAGCCGCAGCGTGTCCGCGATCTGCGCCTCGGTGAGGTTCGACCAGTACCGCAGGACGAGGACTTCGCGCTGCCTGCGCGTCAGCCGGCCGAGCGCGGTCAGCACCTCCTGGTGCTCCTCGCGCAGCAGCACGTACTCCTCCGGCGGCGGCGCGTGCCCCTCGCGCTCCGGGACGTGGGCCCGCACCGTCCTGCGCCGGCGCAGCACTGACCGGGCCCCGTTGACCACGCTGGTGCGCACGTAGGCCTCGGGGTCGTCCACGCCGGCCAGCCGTTCGCCGTGCCGGCGGTAGAGCGCGGCGAAGGCGTCCTGCACGACGTCCTCCGCGGTGGGCAGGTCGTCGACCAGGAACAGCGCCAGCCGTACGAGGTCCAGCCTGCGGTGGTGGTACAGCTCGTCGATCTCCGGCGGCGAGGTGTGACCGGCCGGTCCGGTGCGCGCCTGCGGCGACGGGCGGACCGCCCGCTCCGCCGTGGGGCGCCGGGCTTCCCCGGACACGACGCCGCGGAGCCGCACCCAGACCTGCCGGAGCGGATGTGCCGGGAAGGCGGGGCGCGACCCCACCGCCGCTGTGGACTGTCCATGTTGCCGCAGACGAATCCGTACAGCCCTCCGCACCCGCTACGGCCACCCCCACGCCAGGGGTGAACGAGCCCGGCAGCGCGA